>NZ_JACNAC010000029.1:0-75965 GCF_017349775.1 Pseudomonas sp. GW460-12-10-14-TSB1 | reverse complement strand
GGGGGAGCTTGGTCTTGAGCTTGTTTTGATTCTCAATATCATATAATAATAAATCTCATTATCGAATGAGCCCAGGTCATGAGTTCTGCCTTGCACGAGCAGCCTTACCTCGAAAGCTGGCGCTGGATGAGCCGCCAGATCCGTTGTGCCCTCGATCCGGACGAGCCGCGCCTGATCGAGCATTACCTGGCCGAAGGGCGCTACTTGGCGTGTTGCACCGCCACCTCGCCTTGGCTGATCGCCGAAACCTCATTCCGCCTGCTGCTTGATACCGCCACCGATACCGCGCTGCCCTGGCATTGGCGCAGCCAGTGCCTGGACCAGGCCTGGCGCCCGTTGCGTGACCTGGAACGCCTGTCTTTTTGCAAGTGCCGGCTCAAGCGCTGGCAAAGCCATGCCTGGCAACTGGCGACCTGCTCGTTGCTGCCATCCATTCCCCTTATCGAACTGGTGCAAGGATTTCCCGATGAGTAATACCCGTATCGAACGCGACAGCATGGGCGAGCTGCATGTTCCGGAGCAGGCGCTGTATGGCGCACAGACCCAGCGTGCAGTGGATAACTTTCCCATCAGCCACCAGCGCATGCCGGCGCAGTTCATCCGCGCACTGATCCTGGCCAAGGCGGCCGCAGCCAAGGCCAACGTCGAACTCAAACAACTGAGCGAATCCCAGGGCAAGGCCATAGTCGATGCCGCCCAAGGCCTGCTGGAAGGCGACTTCATGCAGCACTTCCCGGTGGATATCTTCCAGACCGGGTCCGGCACCAGTTCCAACATGAACGCCAACGAAGTCATCGCCACCTTGGCCAGCCGTCTGCTCGGCGAGCCGGTCAACCCCAACGACCATGTGAACTGTGGGCAGAGCAGCAACGACATCATTCCGACCACTATTCACGTCAGCGCCGCGCTGGGCTTGCACGAGCAATTGCTGCCGGCGCTGGTGCATCTGGTGCAGGTCATTGAGCGCAAGGCGGTGGAGGTCCATCCGTTCATCAAGACCGGCCGCACCCACCTGATGGACGCGATGCCGGTGCGCATGAGCCAGGTACTGGAAGGTTGGGCGCAGCAGCTCAAGGCCAATATCGGCCACCTGCAGGACCTGCTGCCGAGCCTGCAATCCCTGGCGCAGGGTGGTACCGCGGTGGGCACCGGGATCAACGCTCACCCGCAGTTCGCCGCGGGTTTCAGCCGGCAATTGAGCAGCCTGACCCAGGTGCAGTTCACGCCGGGCAAGAACCTGTTCGCCCTGATCGGCTCCCAGGACACTGCGGTGGCGGTCTCCGGCCAGCTCAAGGCCATCGCGGTCACCTTGATGAAGATCGCCAACGACCTGCGCTGGATGAACTCCGGGCCCTTGGCTGGCCTCGGCGAGATCGAGCTGGAAGGGCTGCAACCGGGGTCTTCGATCATGCCGGGCAAGGTCAACCCGGTGATTCCGGAAGCCACGGCGATGGTGGCGGCCCAGGTGATCGGCAACGACACCACGATCACGGTGGCGGGGCAGTCGGGCAACTTCGAGCTGAACGTCATGCTGCCGATCATCGCGCAGAACCTGTTGAGCAGCATCGAACTGCTGGCCAACTCCAGCCGCCTGCTGGCGGACAAGGCGATTGCCAGCTTCAAGGTCAACGAGCCCAAGCTCAAGGAGGCGCTGTCGCGCAACCCGATCCTGGTCACGGCGCTCAACCCGATCATCGGTTACCAGAAGGCCGCTGAAATCGCCAAGACCGCCTACAAGCAGGGGCGCCCGGTGATCGACGTCGCCCTTGAACACACTGATCTGTCACGCAGCCAGCTGGAGATCCTGCTCGACCCGGAAAAACTCACCGCGGGCGGCGTGTAAATCCCGACATTGCTTTGGAGGTTCACCATGGAGCACTGGAAACGCACGATCGAAAGGGCAAACCGTTTCTTCATGCAGGGCGACCTGGTGGATGCCCGCGAGTATTACTTGCAGGCCCTGGCCCTGGCGCAGGTGCTGTTCGAGCGCTGGAGCGATGCCGACGAAGCGGTGGCGGCCTGTGTCATCTCCCATCACAACCTGGCGGACCTGCACCTGCGCCTGAACCAGCCGGAGGAGAGCGCGGAATACCTCTGCGCCATCCACCAGCGGCTGTTGCAGACCATGCAGGACAACCGCCTGGCGCCGGCGCTGCGGGAAGCCGCGCTGCGCCAGAGCAGCAAGACCTATGTCGAGTTGCTCAACTTCATCGGTGAGCACGGTGAATACCCCCGTACCCATCGCCTGCTGGAGAGCAATGTCACGCAATCGACTTCCGGCGCCGCGACCCCGAATGCCCCTCATTACGGAGCCCATTGATATGTCCTTTACCTTGCCTGCATTGCCCTACGCCTACGACGCCCTGGAGCCGCATATCGATGCGCAGACCATGGAGATTCACTACACCAAGCACCATCAGACCTACATCAACAACCTCAACGCGGCCGTGGAAGGCACAGAATGGGCCGACTGGTCGGTGGAAAGGCTGGTGGCCGGGGTCCAGCAGCTGCCGGAGAAACTGCGTGCAGCGGTGATCAACCAGGGCGGCGGCCATGCCAACCATTCGTTGTTCTGGGCAGTGATGGCGCCGACCGGCGGAGGCAAGCCGGACGGTGCGCTGGGCCAGGCAATCGACGAGCAGCTGGGTGGTTTCGAGGCTTTCAAGGAGGCCTTCACCAAGGCCGCGCTTACGCGTTTCGGCAGCGGTTGGGCCTGGCTCAGCGTGACCCCGCAAAAGACCCTGATCGTCGAGAGCAGCGGCAACCAGGACAGCCCGTTAATGAACGGCAATACCCCGATTCTTGGTCTGGACGTGTGGGAGCACGCGTATTACCTGCGTTACCAGAACCGGCGGCCGGAATACATCAATGCGTTCTACAACGTGATCAATTGGCCGGAAGTAGCCCAGCGCTATCAGGCCGCGCTGATTTGAGCCCCCACCTATAAAAAGACCTAAGGCTGACTATGGGCACTGAAACACTGACGATCAGCAGCGGACGGATGTTTCGTTACGCGTTCGGTTCGCTGTTGCTGTTGGCGGGTACTGCATTGCTGGTTGCCCAGGGGTTGTCCTGGCTGGACCTGGAACCGCGCTTGTTGCGTGCATTACAGGGTGGGGCGGTCTGTGCCCTGGGAACCGCGCTGGGGGCAGTGCCGGTGCTGGTGATTCGCAAGATGCCGCTGGCGCTGAGTGACACCCTGTTGGGGTTCGGCGCCGGGGTGATGCTGGCGGCCACGGCATTTTCGCTGATCGTGCCCGGTATCGCCGCAGCGGAAAAACTCGGATTGTCGCCCTGGGCTTCGAGTGGCCTGATCAGCTTCGGCATCATGCTGGGTGCCTTGGGGCTGTTTCTGGTGGATCGCAAGGTGTCGGGGGGCAACCCGGAGAAGTTGGTAGGCACCCTTGAGCACCCGGTCATCCCGCCGCGCATCTGGCTGTTTGTGTTTGCCATCATTGCCCACAACATTCCTGAAGGAATGGCCGTAGGCGTTTCCGCGGGTGGCGGCATGCCGGAGGCGGACAGCCTAGCCATGGGGATCGCCTTGCAGGACGTGCCGGAAGGCCTGGTGATTGCCCTGGTGCTGGCTGGCGCAGGCATGTCCAGGGTCAAGGCGTTCCTGATCGGCGCCGCTTCAGGCCTGGTGGAGCCGGTGTTCGCTTTGCTTTGTGCGTGGCTGGTGAGCCTGGCCGAGATGCTGTTGCCGCTCGGACTGGCATTGGCGGCGGGGGCGATGCTGTTAGTGGTCACCCATGAGGTGATCCCTGAATCACGCCGCAACGGTCATGAAAAGCTGGCCAGCCTGGGCTTGTGTGTCGGTTTTTGCCTGATGATGGTCATGGATACGGCACTCGCTTGAGTGCCTTTCGGCAGGTTTGCCCTGCCGACCCTTACTCGCCTTCGTCGAAGAAGTTGTTGATCAGTGCCACCAGCGCTTCAAGCGCCTCCTGCTCCTGGTCGCCTTCGGTCTTCAGATGAATCCTGGTGCCCTTGCCGGCGGCCAGCATCATCATTGCCATGATGCTCTTGCCGTCGACCATCGACTCCGGGGTTCTCCCGGCGCGAATCTGGCAAGGAAACTGACCGGCCACGCCGACGAATTTTGCCGAGGCACGGGCATGCAGACCCAGTTTGTTGATGATTTCAATTTCCAGAGCAGGCATCGCGGGGTAGATCCTTTCAGCTAAGGTCGCGGTGGCGAACCTGGACGTTCTTCAGGGACTTTTGCAGGACTTGGCCCAAGCGTTCGGTCAGGTAGACCGAGCGGTGATGGCCGCCCGTGCAGCCAATGGCAATAGTGACGTAGGCGCGGTTGCTGGCGGCGAAACGTGGCAACCATTTCAGCAGGTAGCTGGAGATGTCCTGGAACATTTCCTCGACGTCCGGCTGGGCGGCCAGGTACTCGGCGACCGGCTGGTCGAGCCCGGACTGGTCGCGCAATTCAGGCTTCCAGTAGGGGTTCGGCAGGCAGCGCACATCGAACACCAGGTCGGCGTCGACCGGCATGCCACGCTTGAACCCGAAGGACTCCACCAGAAAGGCAGTGCCCGGCTCCGGCTGGTTCAACAGGCGCAACTTGATGGTATCGCGCAGTTGATACAGGTTCAGGCTGGTGGTGTTGACCTTGAGGTCGGCCAGGTCGGCAATTGGCCCTAGCAGATGGCTTTCGTCTTGAATCGCCTCGGCCAGCGAGCGGTTGCTGCTGCTCAAGGGGTGGCGACGGCGGGTTTCGGAAAAGCGCTTGAGCAGGGTTTCTTCGTCAGCGTCCAGGTACAGCACATCGCACTGGATATGCCGGCTGCGCACTTCCTCGAGCAGTTCGGGGAAGCGCGACAGGTGGCTTGGCAGGTTACGGGCGTCGATCGACACGGCGACCAGTGGCTGTGTCAGTTCGGTATGGATCAGCGCCCGCTCGGCCAGTTCGGGCAACAGCCCGGCTGGCAGGTTGTCGATGCAGTAGTAGCCGTTGTCCTCGAGTACATCGAGGGCAGTACTTTTACCTGAGCCGGACCGGCCGCTGACGATGATCAAACGCATGATTACTGACCGTTCTGTTCGTCCAGGACAACCTTGTACAAGGCTTCGTTGCTGCTGGCGCTGCGCAGCTTGTCGCGTACTTCTTTGCGGTCCAGCATGCTGGCAATCTGCCGGAGCAGTTCCAGGTGCGCATCGGTGGCGGCTTCCGGGACCAGCAGTACGAACAGCAGGTCGACCGGGGCGCCGTCGATGGCGTCGAAATCGATGGGAGCGTCCAGGTGCATCAAGGCACTGATGGGCGCCTCACAGCCTTTGAGGCGGCAGTGTGGAATGGCGATGCCGTTGCCAAAACCGGTGGAACCCAGTTTTTCACGGGCAATCAGGCTTTCGAAGACATCTTGCATCTCCAGATCGGGCACTTCGCGGCTGATCAGGTTGGCAATTTGTTCGAGGGCGCGTTTTTTACTGCCGCCCGGCACGTTCACCAGGGAACGGCCGGGGGTCAGGATGCTTTCAAGTCGGATCATGGGAGGGGAGTGTTAGCGACCCGTGCCTTGGAGAAGGTGGAGTTGCTTTTCCTTATGCTTTTTCAGTTGGCGGTCAAGCTTGTCCGTGAGCAAGTCGATTGCGGCATACATGTCGTCATGTTCTGCATTGGCGACGACTTCCCCACCATGGATGTGCAGCGTGGCCTCGATTTTCTGCTTCAGTTTTTCGACGGCCAGCGTTACCTGCACATTGGTAATCTTGTCAAAGTGCCGCTCCAGTCGGTCGAGTTTTTCGCCGATGTAAGCGCGCAGAGGTTCGGTCACTTCCAGTTGGTGTCCACTGATGTTGACTTGCATACAGCTTCTCCTTCGTTGCCAGTGCATAAAGCGGCAGGTCGATTGACCTGCCACTGAAACGCTGTGGCGAGCCCGGCGGTTACATCAACCGCTTCCGTTCGCTGGAAGGCGCGATCCCCAGGGATTCGCGGTACTTGGCGACGGTACGACGGGCTACCTGAATGCCTTGTGCCTCCAGTAAACCAGCGATCTTGCTGTCACTCAACGGCTTTTTCTGATTTTCCGCGGCGACCAGTTTTTTGATGATCGCGCGGATCGCCGTGGACGAGCATTCACCGCCTTCGGAGGTACTTACGTGGCTGGAGAAAAAGTATTTCAGTTCATAAATGCCCCGAGGGGTATGCATGAATTTTTGCGTGGTCACCCGTGAAATCGTCGATTCGTGCATGCCCACCGCTTCGGCGATGTCATGCAGGACCAGCGGTTTCATCGCTTCATCGCCGTACTCGAGGAAGCCGCGCTGATGCTCGACGATCTGGGTGGCGACTTTCATCAGGGTTTCGTTACGGCTCTGCAGGCTCTTGATGAACCAGCGGGCCTCCTGCAGCTGATTGCGCATGAAGGTGTTGTCGGCGCTGGTGTCGGCGCGCCGCACGAAGCCGGCGTACTGCGGGTTGACGCGCAGGCGCGGCACGGACTCCTGGTTCAGTTCCACCAGCCAGCGTTCGTTGTCCTTGCGCACTATGACGTCGGGGACCACGTATTCGGCTTCGGTGGATTCGATTTGCGAGCCCGGCCGTGGGTTGAGGCTCTGTACCAGCTCGATGACCTGGCGCAGTTCGTCTTCCTTGAGCTTCATGCGCCGCATCAGCTGGCTGTAGTCGCGGCTGCCGAGCAGGTCGATGAAGTCGGTGACCAGGCGCTTGGCTTCAGTCAGCCAAGGGGTCTTGGCGGGCAGCTGGCGCAGTTGCAGCAGCAGGCATTCGCCCAGGTTGCGGGCGCCGATGCCGGCGGGCTCGAATTGCTGGATGCGGTGCAGGACGGCCTCGATTTCGTCGAGTTCGATGTCCAGCTCCGGATCGAAGGCTTCGAGGATTTCCTCGAGGGTTTCATCCAGATAGCCCTGATTGTTGATGCAGTCGATCAGGGTCACGGCGATCAGGCGATCGGTGTCGGACATGGGCGCCAGGTTCAACTGCCAGAGCAGATGGCTCTGCAGGCTTTCGCCGGCCGAGGTGCGGGTGGTGAAGTCCCACTCGTCGTCATCGTTGCTGGGCAGGCTGCTGGCGCTGGTCTGGTAGACGTCTTCCCAGGCGGTGTCGACCGGCAGGTCGTTGGGAATGCGCTCGTTCCATTCGCCGTCCTCGAGGTTGTCCACCGTCGGGGCGGTTTCCTGGTAGGAGGGTTCCTGGATATCGGTATTGGGTTTCTGCTCGGCGTTGTCGGCCAGCGGATCGGTGTTATCGAAGTCGTCGCCTTCTTCCTGGCGCTCGAGCATCGGGTTGGACTCCAGGGCCTCCTGGATTTCCTGTTGCAGGTCCAGGGTCGACAATTGGAGCAGGCGGATGGCCTGTTGCAGCTGCGGTGTCATCGTCAGCTGCTGGCCCATTCTGAGGACTAGCGATGGTTTCATGGCAGGGGCTTAACACCTTATTCGCCGGCGCACATGCGCCATCCACTACAGGGCGCGTGAGCGCCAAACATAAGCAAATTATATGCCTGAAACTGAAGTGTTTGCCTAGAGCGCTGTAACAATAAAAACAGCAGGGTTTTATTGGGACGGGCGCTCTGGCGACCAGCCAAACACCTCAGGGCTTACAGGCGGAACTCATGGCCCAGGTAAACTTCCTTGACCAGCTCGTTGGCGAGGATGGTTTCGGCGTCGCCTTCGGCGATCAGTTGGCCGTCGTTGACGATGTAGGCGGTTTCGCAGATATCCAGGGTTTCACGGACGTTGTGGTCGGTGATGAGCACGCCGATGCCCTTGGCCTTCAGGTGGTGAATGATCTGCTTGATGTCGCCTACCGAGATCGGGTCCACGCCGGCGAAGGGTTCGTCGAGCAGGATGAACTTGGGTGCGGTGGCCAGTGCGCGAGCGATTTCCACACGGCGACGTTCACCACCGGAGAGGCTCATGCCGAGGTTGTCGCGAATGTGGTTGATGTGGAACTCCTGCAGCAGGCTTTCCAGTTCCTGGCGACGACCGGCCTTGTCGAGCTCCTTGCGGGTCTCGAGGATGGCCATGATGTTGTCGGCTACCGAGAGCTTGCGGAAGATCGAGGCTTCCTGCGGCAGGTAACCGATCCCGGCGCGGGCGCGGCCGTGCATCGGCTGGTGGCTGACATCCAGGTCGTCGATCAGGATACGTCCCTGATCGGCCTGGACCAGGCCGACGATCATGTAGAAGCAGGTGGTCTTGCCGGCGCCGTTGGGGCCGAGCAGGCCGACGATCTGGCCGCTGTCGATGGACAGGCTGACGTCACGCACGACCTGGCGGCTCTTGTAGCTCTTGGCCAGGTGCTGAGCTTTCAGAGTTGCCATTACTGGGCCTTTTCGTCAGTTTTCTTTTTCGGCTGGATGACCATGTCGATCCGTGGGCGCGACTCGGTGACCTTGCTGCCGGTGGCGCGACCGGCGCTGGCCAGCTTCTTGTTGGTGTCGTAGACGATTTTCTCGCCCTGGGTGATGTTGCCATCCTTGTCGACGACTTTGGCGCGGTCGATCAGCACGACGCGGTTCTGCGCGGCGTGGTACTGGATGGTCACACCGTAGCCCTGGACCGGCTTGGTGTCGCCCTGGGTTTGAATCTGTTCGAAGTAGGCCAGGTTGCCCACCGAGGTCACCACGTCGATATCACCGGTCTGGGTACGGGTGATGGTCACGGTATTGCCGGTGACCTTCATCGAGCCCTGGGTGATGATCACGTCGCCTCTGTAGGTGGCTACGCCATTCTTGTCGTCCAGTTGAGCGTCGTCGGCCTGGATGCGGATTGGTTGCTGGCTATCGTTCGGCAGAGCCCAGGCGCTCACGCTTCCCAGTGCTGCGCCCAGACCGAGCAAAATAGGGAGGGTTTTAACGAGCCTCATACTGTCCTCTTACGTTCGATAGCAGGTTCATCCTGCCGTCTTTCAAATACGCTTTCATTCCCTTGCCAGTCGTCACGCCGCCGGCGCCGTCGATTCTAACGTCTTGATCGGTCTGCGCATATTGCTTCTGCGGGAATACTGTCATGCGGGTCGTGGTGATCAGCAGGTTGCGATTTTTCTCGTCGGTGCGGGAAACCCGTACCGAATCGATCAACTCGACCTGGGTGCCATCCGGGTTGACTTCGCCGTGCTCGCTCTGGACGTGCCAGGGGAAGGCGGTGCCGCGATACATCTGCAGGTCCGGCTTGGTCAGCAGCGTCACCTCGCTGGCCTTGAGGTGTTCGACCTTGTCGGACGTCATTTCGTACTGCAGCTTGCCGTCGGGCAGGTACTGCACGCTACGGGCGTTGATGGCGTAGTAGTCGATGGCGCTTTCGTCGACCTGCGCGACCGGCTTGTCGAGGAAGCGTTCCGGGCTGATGTTCCAGTATCCCACCGCCAGGAACAGCACGGTGATGATGCCGAAGATCAGGATGTTGCGAATCTTTTTGCTCAGCATGGGAGGCTCTATAAGTAGGCGGCGTGGGCCGCTTCAAGGCTGCCTTGGGCGCGCAGGATCAACTCGCAGAACTCGCGGGCGGCACCTTCGCCGCCACGGGCCTGGGTAACGCCATGGGCGTGTTCACGGACAAAACTGGCGGCATTGGCGACGGCCATGCCCAGGCCGACCCGGCGGATCACCGGCAGGTCCGGCAGGTCGTCGCCCAGGTAGGCGACCTGCTCATAGCTTAGGCCCAGTTGGGCAAGAAGCCCGTCCAGCACCACCAGTTTGTCCTCGCGGCCCTGAAACAGATGGGGAATCCCCAGGTTTTTCGCCCGGCGCTCGACCACCGGCGTCTTGCGCCCGCTGATGATTGCCGTCTGTACGCCCGTGGCCATCAGCATCTTGATGCCCTGGCCATCGAGGGTGTTGAAGGTCTTGAACTCGCTGCCGTCTTCGAGGAAGTACAGGCGACCGTCGGTCAGTACGCCATCCACGTCGAAAACCGCCAGCTTGATGTTCTTGCCGCGTTGCAGCAGATCCGTGCTCATTACATGACTCCCGCGCGCAGCAGGTCGGACAGGTTGAAGGCGCCGATCGGGCGATCGTCCTTGTCCACCACGACCAGTGCGTTGATTCGATTGTCTTCCATGATTTTCAGGGCTTCGGCCGCCAGCATTTCGGCGCGGGCGGTCTTGCCGTGAAGGGTCATGACTTCATCGATAGTGGTGTGGTGAATGTCGATGGTGCGGTCCAGGGTGCGGCGCAGGTCGCCGTCGGTGAAGACCCCGGCCAGGCGCCCGTCGGCCTCGACAATGACGGTCATGCCCAGGCCCTTGCGGGTCATTTCCATCAAGGCATCCTTGAGCAGGGTGCCACGCTGGACCTGTGGCAACTGTTCGCCGGCATGCATGACGTTCTCGACCTTCAGCAGCAGGCGACGGCCCAGCGCGCCGCCCGGATGGGAGAAGGCGAAGTCTTCGGCGGTGAAGCCGCGGGCTTCCAGCAGCGCCACGGCCAAGGCGTCGCCCATGACCAGGGCGGCGGTGGTCGAGGAGGTCGGGGCCAGGTTCAGTGGGCAGGCCTCTTGCTCGACCTGGACGTTGAGGTTGACCTCGGCGGCCTTGGCCAGCGGTGAATCAGGGTTGCCGGTGATGCTGATCAACTGGATGCCCAGGCGCTTGATCAACGGCAACAGGGTCACGATTTCATTGGTCGAGCCGGAATTGGACAGGGCCAGGATCACATCGTCCCGGGTAATCATGCCCATGTCGCCATGGCTGGCTTCGGCCGGATGGACAAAAAACGCGGTGGTGCCGGTGCTGGCCAGGGTGGCGGCGATCTTGTTGCCGATATGCCCGGACTTGCCCATGCCGACCACGACTACGCGGCCTTTGCTGGCCAGAATCATCTCGCAAGCGCGTACGAAATCTGCGTCGATATGTGGCAGCAAGCCTTGTACGGCTTCTATCTCGAGGCGGATGGTGCGTTGTGCCGATTGAATCAGGTCGCTGGATTGGCTCATGTCAGAAATCGTATAGCCTGATGAAAAGGCGGCGATTATAGCGGTAATGATCGATTCCCTCACGCAAGTTCGTCAGCCTTTGTCCTTCTATAGGCTGGAATTGTCCTGTAAAGCCCGTTTTAGCCTGTCGTGAACCTGAACGCGGATGGCTTCGGCCTTGGGGGCTCCGTATCAGCAGTGATATAGTTCGCCGCCAGTTCGGCCTGCCCTGGGTGCATGTACTCCCGGCAGGGAGCCAAGCGTCCGAGTGAGAGGCTGCATCGCAAGGAGTTTAGATGAGTGCCGATAACGCCTACGCGGTCGAGCTGAAGGGACTGTCCTTCAAGCGCGGTGCGCGCAGCATCTTCAATAATGTCGATATCCGTATTCCACGGGGCAAGGTCACCGGCATCATGGGGCCTTCCGGTTGCGGCAAGACCACGCTCCTGCGGTTGATGGGCGCGCAGTTGCGCCCCAGCAGCGGTGAAGTCTGGGTCAACGGCCAGAACCTGCCCAAGTTGTCGCGCGGCGATCTGTTCGACGCCCGCAAGCAGATGGGTGTGCTGTTTCAGAGCGGCGCGCTGTTCACCGATCTCGATGTGTTCGAGAACGTCGCCTTTCCGCTGCGCGTTCATACCCAGCTGCCGGATGAAATGATCCGCGATATCGTCCTGCTCAAGTTGCAGGCGGTCGGGTTGCGCGGTGCCATCGACCTGATGCCCGACGAACTGTCCGGCGGCATGAAGCGTCGTGTGGCCCTGGCCCGGGCCATCGCCCTGGACCCGCAGATCCTCATGTACGACGAGCCGTTCGTAGGCCAGGACCCGATCGCCATGGGCGTGCTGGTGCGCCTGATCCGCCTGCTCAACGACGCGTTGGGTATCACCAGTATCGTGGTTTCCCATGATCTGGCGGAAACCGCGAGCATCGCCGACTACATCTATGTGGTGGGCGATGGCCAGGTGCTGGGGCAGGGCACGCCCGACGAATTGATGGATTCCGATAACCCGCGGATCCGCCAGTTCATGAAAGGCGACCCCGACGGTCCGGTACCCTTTCACTTTCCAGCGCCTGATTACCGCGCAGATCTTCTGGGGAAGCGCTGATGCGCAAAGTATCTTTATTGGAGCGAATTCGTCTGTTCGGTCGCTCGGGCATCGACGTTCTTGCGGTGCTCGGGCGTTCGAGCCTGATGCTGTTTCACGTGTTGTTCGGCCGCGGCAGCATCGGCGGCGGCTTCGGCCTCTTGGTCAAGCAGCTGCATTCGGTGGGCGTGATGTCCCTGGTGATCATCGTGGTCTCCGGGATATTCATCGGCATGGTACTGGCGCTGCAGGGCTTCAATATCCTGTCCAGCTACGGTTCGGAGCAGGCGGTGGGGCAGATGGTCGCCCTGACCCTGCTGCGTGAACTGGGGCCGGTGGTCACGGCATTGCTCTTCGCCGGCCGGGCCGGTTCGGCGCTGACCGCGGAAATCGGCAACATGAAAGCCACCGAACAGCTCTCCAGCCTGGAGATGATCGGTGTCGACCCGCTCAAATACATTGTCGCGCCACGTCTGTGGGCCGGTTTCATTTCCCTGCCGTTGCTGGCGATCATCTTCAGCGTGGTGGGCATCTGGGGCGGTTCGTGGGTGGCCGTCGACTGGCTGGGAGTCTATGAAGGTTCCTACTGGTCGAACATGCAAAACAGCGTGACGTTCAATGAGGACGTGCTCAATGGCATCATCAAGAGCATCGTTTTCGCCTTTGTCGTGACCTGGATCGCCGTATTCCAAGGCTATGACTGCGAGCCCACTTCAGAGGGGATCAGTCGTGCCACTACCAAGACCGTTGTGTACGCCTCGTTGGCCGTACTCGGCCTGGACTTTATTCTGACCGCCTTGATGTTTGGAGATTTCTGATGCAAAACCGCACCCTGGAAATCGGTGTCGGCCTTTTCCTGCTGGCTGGCATCCTGGCTTTGCTGTTGCTTGCCTTGCGGGTCAGTGGCTTGTCCCCGACCTCGAGCACCGATACTTATAAACTTTACGCATATTTCGACAATATCGCCGGTTTGACGGTCAGAGCTAAAGTGACCATGGCCGGTGTGACCATCGGCAAGGTCACGGCTATCGATCTGGACCGCGACAGTTTCACCGGTCGGGTCACGCTGCAGTTGGAAAAGCGCGTAGATAACCTGCCGACCGACTCGACTGCATCTATCCTGACCGCTGGGCTGCTCGGCGAGAAATACATTGGTATCAGCGTCGGCGGCGAAGACACGTTGCTCAAGGATGGCGGGACCATCCACGACACCCAGTCTTCACTGGTACTTGAGGACCTGATCGGTAAATTCCTGCTCAATACCGTTAGCAAAGACGCCAAATGAGGATTTTTTCATGATCTCTACCTTGCGACGTAGCCTGTTGGTATTACTGGCGGCGTTGCCGTTGATGGCTCACGCCGTGGCGGCGCCTTCCGCGCATGATCTGGTACAGGACACCACCAACCGTCTGCTGGCCGACCTGGCTGCCAACAAAGAAAAGTACAAGCAGGACCCGCAAGACTTTTATGCGGCGCTGAACAGCATCGTGGGTCCGGTCGTGGATGCCGAAGGTATTTCCAAGAGCATTATGACGGTCAAGTACTCGCGTAAGGCCACGCCGGAGCAAATGCGCACCTTTGAGGAAAACTTCAAGAAGGGCCTGTTCCAGTTCTATGGCAACGCCTTGCTGGAGTACAACAACCAGGGCATCGTCGTTGACCCTGCCAGGGACGAGTCGGGCGACCGTACCAGCGTCGGCATGACGGTCAAGGGCAGCAACGGCGCGGTCTATCCTGTGTCCTACACGCTGGAGAAGATCAACGGCGAGTGGAAACTGCGCAACGTGATCATCAACGGTATCAATATCGGCAAGCTGTTCCGCGATCAGTTCGCCGATGCCATGCAGCGCAACGGCAACGACCTGGACAAGACCATCAACAACTGGGCCGGCGAAGTGGCCAAGGCCAAGGAAGCGAGCGAAAACTCGCCAGAGAAGGTCACGCAATGAGTGAGTCGGCCGTCCGTCTGGGTGAAGCCGGCGAACTGCTGATCAGCGGTGTGCTGGACTATCGCTCCGGCCCGGGCCTGCGCAAGCAGGGGCAGGCCCTGATCGCCTCCAGCACCGCGGCGGCGCTGGTGCTCGACTGTTCGGCGGTAGAGAAGTCCAGCAGCGTCGGCTTGTCGTTGCTGCTGGCCTTCATGCGCGATGCCGCGGCAGCCGGCAAGGCCGTCAGCATCCGCGCGTTACCTGAAGACATGCGCGAAATCGCCGAGGTTTCCGGTTTGACCGAGCTGCTGGCACAGCCTTAGCAACCCATCGACAAGCAAGCCCCCCGTCAGAGTCCTGCTATGCGGGGTTCGCAGGCGCGGGGCTTTTTTGTATGATGTCCGACCCGCGCGCACAGGGCGCCGATTGAGGTTGAGCATGCAGGCCAACGAAGTGAAGAGCTTCCTTGAAGGAAAGCTGTCCGAGACTCTTTCATCCGTTCAGGTAGAAGTTGAGGGCGAAGGCTGCAACTTTCAGCTGAACGTGATCAGTGACGAACTGGTGGCCTTGAGTCCGGTCAAGCGTCAGCAGAGCATCTATGCCCATTTGAACCCGTGGATCGCCGATGGCAGCATCCATGCGGTCACTATGAAATTTTTCAGCAGCGCGGCCTGGGCCGAGCGCACCTGAGCCCAAGGGCGTCGAGATTCTTATGGATAAATTGATTATTACCGGCGGCGTTCGTCTTGATGGCGAGATCCGCATTTCCGGGGCAAAGAACTCTGCCCTGCCGATTCTGGCTGCAACCCTGCTGTGCGATGGCCCGGTCACGGTCGCCAACCTGCCGCACCTGCACGACATCACCACCATGATCGAGCTGTTCGGTCGCATGGGCATCGAGCCGGTGATCGACGAGAAGCTCAGCGTCGAAATCGACCCACGCACCATCAAGACCCTGGTTGCTCCTTATGAGCTGGTCAAGACCATGCGTGCCTCGATCCTGGTGCTGGGCCCGATGGTTGCCCGTTTCGGCGAAGCCGAAGTCGCGCTGCCTGGCGGTTGCGCCATCGGTTCGCGTCCGGTCGACCTGCACATCCGTGGCCTGGAAGCCATGGGCGCGGTGATCGACGTCGAAGGCGGCTACATCAAGGCCAAGGCGCCTGAAGGCGGTCTGCGCGGCGCGCACTTCTTCTTCGATACCGTGAGTGTGACCGGTACCGAGAACATCATGATGGCCGCCGCCCTGGCCAAAGGCCGCAGCGTGCTGCAGAACGCCGCCCGCGAACCTGAAGTGGTCGACCTGGCGAACTTCCTCAATGCCATGGGCGCCAAGGTTTCCGGCGCCGGTACCGACACCATCACCATCGACGGTGTCGAGCGCCTGCACTCGGCGATCTACAAGGTCATGCCTGACCGTATCGAAACCGGCACCTACCTGGTCGCCGCCGCCGTGACCGGCGGTCGCGTGAAGGTCAAGGACACCGATCCGACCATCCTCGAAGCCGTCCTGGAAAAACTCAAGGAATCCGGCGCCGAAGTCACCACCGGCGAGGACTGGATCGAGCTGAACATGCATGGCAAGCGTCCGAAGGCGGTCAACGTGCGTACTGCACCGTACCCGGCGTTCCCGACCGACATGCAGGCCCAGTTCATCTCCCTCAACGCCATTGCCGAAGGCACGGGCGCAGTGATCGAGACCATCTTCGAAAACCGCTTCATGCACGTCTACGAACTGCACCGCATGGGCGCGAAGATCCAGGTCGAAGGCAACACCGCGATCGTCACCGGCACCGAAATCCTCAAGGGCGCGCCAGTCATGGCCACCGACCTGCGGGCTTCGGCCAGCCTGGTGATCTCGGCACTGATGGCCGAAGGCGACACCCTGATCGATCGCATCTACCACATCGACCGTGGTTACGAGTGCATCGAAGAGAAGCTGCAGATGCTCGGCGCCAAGATCCGCCGCGTACCGGGCTAGTTTGCGTGATGGGCACAGGGACGTGCCCCAAGGTTTGGTTCCAAGTCGAGCCTGTGTTCAGGCTCGATGCGTGTCTGGCGCCGTTTGCGACCGGGCATGAGTATCCTGATAAGGACTTACGTTTCCCATGTTGACCATCGCACTGTCCAAGGGCCGCATCCTTGATGACACCTTGCCGCTTCTGGCTGAAGCCGGCATCGTGCCTACCGAGAATCCGGACAAGAGCCGCAAGCTGATCATCCCCACGACCCAGGCCGATGTGCGCTTGCTGATCGTGCGCGCCACCGACGTGCCGACCTATGTCGAACATGGTGCCGCCGACCTCGGCGTTGCCGGTAAAGATGTGCTGATGGAATACGGCGGCCAGGGCCTGTACGAGCCGCTGGACCTGCAGATCGCCCAGTGCAAGCTGATGACCGCCGGTGCCATCGGCGCGGCCGAGCCCAAGGGCCGCCTGCGCGTCGCCACCAAGTTCGTCAACGTTGCCAAGCGTTACTACGCCGAGCAGGGTCGCCAGGTCGACATCATCAAGCTGTACGGCTCGATGGAGCTGGCGCCGCTGATCGGCCTGGCGGACAAGATCATCGACGTGGTCGACACCGGCAACACCCTGCGGGCCAACGGCCTGGAGCCCCAGGAGCTGATTTCCAAGATCAGTTCCCGTCTGGTGGTCAACAAGGCCTCCATGAAAATGCAGCACGCCCGCATCCAGGCACTGATCGACACCCTGCGCAAAGCAGTGGAGTCGCGACACCGCGGTTGATTCACTCGCGCGGCGCCAGCCGCGCCCGTCTATCCGTGTCATAGCCAATTTTCTCAGGTGCCCGCGCGAATGGACTGGTAGCTTAGGGTGCCTGAGCATTAGCCATTCAATGAGGCCCTCGCTATGACCGCTCCCACTGCAATTCGCCGACTCAACGCTGCTGACCCGGATTTCGCGCATCATCTGGATCATCTGCTGAGCTGGGAAAGTGTGTCTGACGACTCGGTCAATCAGCGGGTGCTGGACATCATCAAGGCGGTGCGCGAGCGCGGCGACGCGGCGCTGGTGGAATTCACCCAGCGTTTCGACGGCCTGCAAGTGGCGTCCATGGCCGACCTGATCCTGCCGCGCGAGCGCCTGGAGCTTGCCCTGACCCGGATCACCGTGGCCCAGCGCGAAGCCCTGGAAAAAGCCGCGGCGCGGGTGCGCAGCTACCACGAAAAACAGAAACAGGACTCCTGGAGCTACACCGAGGCCGACGGCACGGTGCTGGGCCAGAAGGTCACGCCGCTGGATCGCGCTGGCCTGTATGTGCCGGGCGGCAAGGCGTCTTATCCATCCTCGGTATTGATGAATGCCATCCCGGCCAAAGTCGCTGGCGTCACCGAAGTGGTGATGGTGGTGCCGACCCCGCGTGGCGAGGTCAATGAACTGGTGCTGGCCGCGGCCTGCATCGCCGGCGTCGACCGGGTGTTCACCATCGGTGGCGCCCAGGCCGTTGCCGCCCTGGCCTACGGCACCGAGAGCGTGCCGCAGGTGGACAAGGTGGTCGGCCCGGGCAACATCTATGTGGCCACCGCCAAGCGTCACGTATTCGGTCAGGTCGGCATCGACATGATCGCCGGTCCTTCGGAGATCCTGGTGGTGTGCGATGGCCAGACCGATCCGGACTGGATCGCCATGGACCTGTTCTCCCAGGCCGAGCACGACGAAGACGCCCAGGCGATCCTGGTCAGCCCGGACGCGGCGTTCCTCGATCAGGTCGCCGCCAGCATCGCCAAGCTGTTGCCGACCATGGAGCGCGCGGAAATCATCAATACCTCGATCAATGGCCGTGGCGCCTTGATCCAGGTGCGCGACATGCAGCAGGCCATCGAAGTGGCCAACCGCATCGCCCCGGAGCACCTTGAACTGTCCGTCGCCGATCCCCAGGCCTGGTTGCCGCAGATCCGTCACGCCGGCGCGATCTTCATGGGCCGTCACACCTCCGAGGCCCTGGGCGACTACTGCGCAGGCCCGAACCACGTGCTGCCGACTTCCGGCACGGCGCGTTTCTCCTCGCCGCTGGGGGTGTATGACTTCCAGAAACGTTCGTCGATCATTTTCTGCTCCGAGCAGGGCGCTTCCGAACTGGGCAAGACCGCTTCGGTGCTGGCCCGTGGCGAGTCGCTGAGCGCCCACGCCCGCAGTGCGGAATACCGGATCATCGCTGACCAGGAACAGGGGCAATAAGCATGAGTAAATTCTGGAGTCCGTTCGTCAAGGACTTGGTGCCCTATGTGCCGGGCGAACAGCCGAAGCTGACCAAACTGGTCAAGCTCAACACCAACGAAAACCCTTACGGCCCGTCGCCCAAGGCGCTGGCCGCGATGCAGGGCGAACTGAACGACAACCTGCGCCTGTACCCGGACCCCAACAGCGACCTGCTCAAGCAGGCGGTGGCCCGGTATTACGGGGTACAGAGCAACCAGGTGTTCCTCGGCAACGGTTCCGACGAAGTGCTGGCGCACATCTTTCACGGCTTGCTGCAGCACGACCAACCGCTGCTGTTCCCGGACATCAGCTACAGCTTCTATCCGGTGTATTGCGGCCTGTACGGCATCGACTTCGACGCGGTGCCGCTGGACGAGCAGTTCCAGATCCGCCCAGCCGATTACGCCAGGCCGAACGGCGGGATCATCTTCCCCAACCCGAACGCGCCGACCGGCTGCCTGCTGGCCCTGGAGGCCGTCGAGCAGATCCTCAAGGCCAGCCCGGATTCGGTCGTGGTGGTGGACGAGGCGTACATCGACTTCGGCGGTGAAACCGCCATCAGCCTGGTGGACCGCTATCCGAATCTGCTGGTGACCCAGACCCTGTCCAAGTCCCGTTCCCTGGCTGGCCTGCGGGTCGGCCTGGCGGTGGGACACCCGGACCTGATCGAGGCGCTGGAGCGGATCAAGAACAGCTTCAACTCCTACCCGCTGGATCGCCTGGCGATAGTTGGCGCCGCGGCGGCGTTCGATGATCGCGAGTACTTCGCCAAGACCTGCCAACTGGTGATCGACAGCCGCGAGCAGGTGGTGGCGCAGTTGCGCGCCAAGGGCTTTGAAGTGCTGCCGTCGGCTGCCAACTTCATCTTTGCCCGTCACCCACGACATGATGCGGCGGGCCTGGCGGCCAAGCTGCGGGAGCAGGGGGTGATTGTCCGGCACTTCAAGCAGGAGCGGATTGCCCAGTTCCTGCGGATCAGTATCGGCACGCCGGAGCAGAACCAGGCCCTGATCGACGGCCTGGGCGAGCTGTAAGCCCTACCGCGAGCCAGCTCACTCCTGCGGGAGCGAAGCTGGCTCGCGATGCTTTTACTCTTTTTCCTTGACCGGCGCCGGTGGCGGGCGCAGGCCGATTTCGGCGGTGAGCTTGAGCTCCTTGCCGTTGCGCATCACCTGGATGCTGACCTTATCGCTGGGCTTGATCCGCGCCACCTGGTTCATCGAGCGACGGCCATCGCCGGCCGGTTCGCCATCGATGCTGAGAATCACGTCCCCCAACTGCATGCCGGCCTTTTGCGCCGGACCGTCGCGGAAAATCCCCGCCACCACGATGCCCGGGCGCCCGGACAAGCCGAACGATTCGGCCAGTTCCTGGGTCAGCGGCTGCACCTCGATGCCCAGCCAGCCACGAATCACCTGGCCGTGCTCGATGATCGACTTCATCACCTCCATGGCCAGCTTGATCGGGATGGCGAAGCCAATGCCCTGGGAACCGCCGGACTTGGAGAAGATCGCCGTGTTGATCCCGGTCAGGTTGCCGTTGGCATCCACCAGCGCGCCGCCGGAGTTGCCCGGGTTGATCGCCGCATCGGTCTGGATGAAGTCTTCGTAGTTGTTCAGGCCCAGCTGATTGCGCCCGGTGGCGCTGATGATGCCCATGGTCACGGTCTGGCCGACCCCGAACGGGTTACCGATGGCCAGGGTCACGTCACCGATGCGGATGCTGTCGGAGCGCCCGACGGTGATCGAGGGCAGGTTCTTCAGGTCGATCTTGAGGACCGCCAGGTCGGTTTCCGGGTCGCTGCCGATCACATGGGCCAGGGTTTCACGACCGTCCTTGAGCGCCACCACAATCTGTTCGGCGCCGGAGGTCACGTGGTTGTTGGTCAGTAGATAACCTTCGGGGCTCATGATCACCCCGGAACCCAGGCTCGACTCCATGCGCTGCTGCTTGGGCAGGTTGTCGCCGAAGAAGCGGCGGAACTGCGGGTCCTCGAACAACGGGTGCGCCGGTTTGTTGATGACCTTGGTGGTGTACAGGTTGACCACTGCCGGCGCGGCGATCGCCACGGCATCGGCATAGGACACCGGGCCTTGTCGAAGCGCCTTGGTTTGCGGGGCTTGCTGCAGGTTGACGTCCAGGCTGGGCAGGCCGACCCATTGCGGGTAACGCTGAATTATCAGCAACGCGATAAGCACACCGGCCAACAGCGGCCAGCCAAAAAAACGCAGAGCCTTGAGCATTGAGCAAGTCCTGAGAGGTTGCAGGCCGCCCGGGACGGCCCATAATGTCGCGCATTATACGAGGCCGCGCGCGCCTCTGAACGGGATATTTAGGAGTCTTTTATGGCCGTTGCCCTGAGCACTCTGGTAGAGGAAGCGGACCGCTACCTGGGCAGTTCGCGAATCGCCGATTACTGCCCCAATGGCCTGCAGGTCGAAGGCCGGCCACAGGTGATGCGCATCGTCAGCGGCGTCACGGCCAGCCAGGCGCTGCTCGATGCCGCGGTGGAGGCCAATGCCGATCTGGTGCTGGTGCATCACGGCTATTTCTGGAAAGGCGAGAACCCCTGCATCACCGGCATGAAACAGCGCCGGCTGAAAACCCTGCTCAAGCACGATATCAGCCTGCTGGCCTATCACCTGCCGCTGGACCTGCACCCGGACGTCGGCAACAACGTGCAACTGGCGCGGCAACTGGATATTACTGTGGAAGGCCCGCTGGACCCGGACAACCTGAAGATCGTCGGGCTGGTCGGCTCCCTTGCCGAGCCCATGACCGCGCGGGACTTTGCCCGCAAGGTCCAGGAAGTGATGGGGCGCGAGCCGCTGGTGGTCGAAGGCAGCAAGATGATCCGGCGTGTCGGCTGGTGCACCGGGGGCGGCCAGGGCTACATCGACCAGGCGGTGCTGGCCGGCGTCGATCTGTACCTGAGCGGCGAGGCCTCGGAGCAGACCTTCCACAGCGCCCGGGAAAACGACATCAGTTTTATCGCCGCCGGCCATCACGCCACCGAGCGTTACGGCGTGCAGGCGCTGGGGGATTACCTGGCCCGTCGCTTCGCCCTCGAGCACTTGTTCATCGACTGCCCGAACCCTATATAAAGTCTTGTCCTGTAGCCGCTGCCGCAGGCTGCGATGGCCCGGGCCACTCTGGTCGAAGGACCTTCAAGAGCACGCTGCCACACAGTCGATCGCAGCCCGCGACAGCGGCTACAGAAGGACCTGAACACAACAAACAGGCGGGTATATTCATATACCGTTTCGATCTAGCCGGCGTCCTGATTAGAAGAGGTCGCTGTGCTAGCATGCCCCGCTCGAACACGGCCCGCAGGCCGTCCATAAGAAAGCTTTCGTGAGTAGCCATGGTCGACAAACTGACGCATCTGAAACAGCTGGAGGCGGAAAGCATCCACATCATCCGCGAGGTGGCCGCCGAGTTCGACAACCCGGTGATGCTGTACTCCATCGGTAAAGACTCCGCCGTGATGCTGCACCTGGCGCGCAAGGCGTTCTTCCCGGGCAAGCTGCCGTTTCCGGTGATGCACGTCGACACCCAGTGGAAATTCCAGGAGATGTACAAGTTCCGCGATCGCATGGTCGAAGAGCTGGGCCTGGAACTGATCACCCACGTCAACCCGGAAGGCGTTGCGCAGGGCATCAACCCCTTCACCCACGGCAGTGCCAAGCACACCGACATCATGAAAACCGAGGGCCTCAAGCAGGCGCTGGACAAGTACGGTTTCGATGCGGCGTTCGGCGGTGCCCGGCGCGACGAAGAGAAATCCCGCGCCAAGGAGCGCGTGTACTCGTTCCGCGACAGCAAGCATCGCTGGGACCCGAAGAACCAGCGCCCCGAGCTGTGGAACGTCTACAACGGCAAGGTCAACAAGGGCGAGTCGATCCGCGTCTTCCCGCTGTCGAACTGGACCGAGCTGGACATCTGGCAATACATCTACCTCGAAGGCATCCCGATCGTGCCGCTGTACTTCGCCGCCGAGCGTGAAGTGATCGAGAAGAACGGCACCCTGATCATGATCGACGACGAGCGCATCCTCGAGCACCTCTCCGACGAAGAGAAGGCCCGCATCGTCAAGAAGAAGGTGCGTTTCCGTACCCTTGGCTGCTACCCGTTGACGGGCGCGGTGGAGTCCGAAGCCGAGAGCCTGACGGACATCATTCAGGAAATGCTCCTGACGCGAACTTCCGAGCGCCAGGGCCGGGTCATCGATCACGATGGCGCCGGTTCCATGGAAGACAAGAAACGTCAGGGCTATTTCTAAGTAGGGTCTAACATGTCGCATCAATCCGAATTGATCAGCGAGGACATCCTCGCCTACCTGGCCCAGCACGAACGCAAAGAACTGCTGCGCTTCCTGACTTGCGGTAACGTCGACGACGGCAAGAGCACCCTGATCGGGCGCCTGCTGCACGACTCGAAGATGATCTACGAAGACCATCTGGAAGCCATTACCCGCGACTCGAAAAAAGTCGGCACCACCGGTGACGACATCGACCTGGCGTTGCTGGTCGACGGCCTGCAGGCCGAGCGTGAGCAGGGCATCACCATCGATGTCGCCTATCGCTACTTCTCCACCGCCAAGCGCAAATTCATCATCGCCGACACCCCCGGCCATGAGCAGTACACCCGCAACATGGCCACCGGTGCTTCCACCTGTGACCTGGCGATCATCCTGGTGGATGCCCGTTACGGCGTGCAGACCCAGACCCGTCGCCACAGCTTCATCGCCTCCCTGCTGGGCATCAAGCACATAGTCGTGGCCATCAACAAGATGGACCTCAAGGACTTCGACCAGGGCGTGTTCGAGTCGATCAAGGCCGACTACCTGAAGTTCGCCGAAGGCCTGAAGATGAAGCCCACCAGCCTGCACTTCGTGCCGATGTCGGCCCTCAAGGGCGACAACGTGGTGAACAAGTCCGAGCGCTCGCCGTGGTACACCGGCCAGTCGCTGATGGAAATCCTCGAGACCGTGGAAGTGGCGGGTGACCGCAACTTCACCGACCTGCGCTTCCCGGTGCAGTACGTCAACCGTCCGAACCTGAACTTCCGCGGTTTCGCCGGGACCCTGGCCAGCGGCATCGTGCACAAGGGCGACGAAGTGGTGGTGCTGCCGTCGGGCAAGAGCAGCCGGGTGAAATCCATCGTCACCTTCGAAGGCGAGCTGGAACATGCCGGCCCGGGCCAGGCCGTGACCCTGACCATGGAAGACGAGATCGACATCTCCCGTGGCGACCTGCTGGTGCATGCCGACAACGTACCGCCGGTGACCGACAGCTTCGAAGCCATGCTGGTATGGATGGCCGAAGAGCCGATGCTGCCGGGCAAGAAATACGACATCAAGCGCGCCACCAGTTACGTGCCGGGCTCCATCGCCAGCATCGTCAACAGGGTCGACGTGAACACCCTTGAAGAAGGTCCGGCCAGCGCTCTGCAGCTGAACGAGATCGGCAAGGTCAAGATTGCCCTCGACGCGCCGATCGCCCTCGACGGTTACGACAGCAACCGCACCACCGGTGCCTTCATCGTCATCGATCGCTTGACCAACGGCACCGTCGGTGCCGGCATGATCGTCGCCCAGCCTGTGGTCCATGGCAGCGCCACGCACCATGGCAAGCTGGCCCATGTAGCCACCGAGGAGCGCGCCCAGCGCTTCGGCCAGCAACCGGCTACCGTGCTGTTCAGCGGCCTGTCCGGCGCTGGCAAGAGCACCCTGGCCTATGCGGTCGAGCGCAAGCTGTTCGACCTGGGCCGTGCGGTGTTCGTCCTCGACGGCCAGAACCTGCGTCACGACCTGAACAAGGGCCTGCCCCAGGATCGCGCCGGGCGTACCGAGAACTGGCGTCGTGCTGCCCACGTGGCGCGTCAGTTCAACGAAGCCGGCCTGCTGACCCTGGCGGCGTTTGTCGCGCCGAGTGCGGAGGGTCGTGAACAGGCCAGGGACCTGATCGGCAAGGAGCGTCTGCTGACGGTCTACGTCCAGGCCTCGCCGGCGGTCTGCGCCGAGCGTGATCCGCAGGGCTTGTACGCCGCTGCTGGGGATAACATCCCGGGCGAGTCCTTCCCGTACGACGTGCCGCTGGATGCCGATCTGGTGATCGACACCCAGTCCGTGTCGCTGGAAGAGGGCGTCAAGCAAGTGCTGGAACTGCTGCGCAAGCGCGGCGCGATCTAAGCCTTAGCGGTCAGTAAAAAGCCCGCTGTCGAGTGATCGACGGCGGGCTTTTTTGTGGCCTTGAGAAAGTTATCGCGGGCAAGCCTCGCTCCTGCACTGGAGCAACACGCTCGCTTCTGTAGGAGCGAAGCTTGCCCGCGATGAGGCCCTTACAGACGCTTCATTACTTCCCCGGATACTCCCGATGCATCTGCTCCAGCAGCGCATCCTTGTTCTGCCACAGCTGGTTGATCCAGCCCTGGAACTCCAGGCGGTACGCGCCATCTTGGTCGTAGTTCTTGCCAATGAACTGCGGCGGAATCGGCAGTTCCTCGAAATGCACCACCACCTCGTTGACCTTGCCGCACAGCAGGTCCCAGTAACCCGGCTGGCCCGCCGGGTAGTGGATGGTGACGTTGACGATGGACTCCAGTTGCTCGCCCATGGCGTCCAGCACGAAGGCGATGCCACCGGCCTTGGGCTTGAGCAGGTAGCGGAACGGCGAGGCCTGTTGCGCATGCTTGGCCTTGGTGAAGCGTGTGCCTTCGACGAAGTTGAAGATGCCCACCGGGTTGTCGCGGAATTTTGCGCAGGTCTTGCGGGTGGTCTCCAGGTCCTTGCCCTTTTTCTCCGGGTGTTTTTCCAGGTAGGCCTTGGAGTAGCGCTTCATGAAGGGGAAGCCCAGGGCCCACCAGGCCAGGCCGATCACCGGGACCCAGATCAGCTCCTGCTTGAGGAAGAACTTCAGCGGGCGGATACGGCGGTTGAGCACGTACTGCAGAACCATGATGTCGACCCAGCTCTGGTGGTTGCTGGTGATCAGGTATGAGTGCCGGTAGTCCAGGCCGTCGAGCCCGCTGAGGTGCCAGCGGGTGTGCCCGAGCAGGTTCATCCAGGCCTTGTTGTTGCTGATCCAGGCTTCATGGATGTGGCTCATCAGCCAGTCGGTGAAGCGTTGGGCCGCGGGGAAGGGCAGCAGCAACTTGAAGATCGCCACCACGAACAGCGGGGTGCAGCAGACGATGGTGTTGAGCGCCAACAACAGCGAGGCGATCACGCCTCGCAGAGGTGCAGGTAGAAAATCCAGCATTTACACATCCAGAGGTCGGTTGGCGGCTTGAATCGCGGTCAGGGCGATGGTGTAGACGATGTCGTCGACCTGGGCGCCACGGGGCAGGTCGTTCACCGGCTTGCGCAGGCCTTGCAGCATCGGCCCGAGGCTGACGCAGTCGGCGCTGCGCTGCACGGCCTTGTGGGTGGTGTTGCCGGTGTTCAGGTCGGGGAACACGAACACCGTGGCCTTGCCGGCGACCTGGCTGTTGGGCGCCAGTTGCTGGGCCACGGCCTCGTTGGCTGCGGCGTCGTATTGCAACGGGCCGTCGATCAGCAGCGAGCTCTGAGCTTCATGGGCCAGCAGGGTGGCTTCGCGGACTTTCTCCACTTCTTCGCCACTGGCCGATTCGCCGCTGGAGTAGCTGATCATCGCCACCCGCGGGGTGATGCCGAACGCAGCCGCCGAGTCGGCGCTTTGCAGGGCGATCTCGGCCAGCTCGCTGGCACTCGGGTGCGGGTTCATCACGCAGTCGCCGTAGACCAGCACTTGCTCGGGGAACAGCATGAAAAACACCGACGACACCAGGGTGCAGCCCGGCGCGGTCTTGATCAGTTGCAGGGCCGGGCGGATGGTATTGGCGGTGGAGTGGATCAGCCCTGACACCAGGCCATCGACTTCGTCCAGGGCCAGCATCATGGTGCCGATCACCACCGGGTCTTCCAGTTGCTGTTCGGCCATCGGCGCGTTGAGGCTCTTGCTCTTGCGCAGCGCCACCATCGGCTCGACGTAGCGTTCACGGATCTGGTCCGGGTCGATCACCTCCAGGCCTGGCGGCAACTCGATGCCCTGGGCCCGGGCGACCGCCTCGACGTCCGCCGGCTTGGCCAGCAGCACGCAACGGGCGATGCCGCGCGCCTGGCAGATCGCCGCGGCCTGTACGGTCAGCGGCTCGCTGCCTTCGGGCAGGACGATGCGCTTGTTGGCTTCCTGGGCGCGCTGGATCAACTGGTAGCGGAACACCGCTGGCGACAGGCGCATTTCCCGCGGCGTGCCGCAGCGCTGGTGCAGCCACTTGGCGTCCAGGTGGCTGGCGACGAAGTCGGTGATGATCTCCGCGCGCTCGCGGTCATCGATGGGGATTTCCTTGTTCAGGCCGTTCAGCTGGTTGGCGGTCTCGTAGGAGCCGGTGCTCACCGACAGCACCGGCAGGCCGGCATTCAAGGCACCGCGGCACAGCTCCATGATCCGCGGATCGGGCAGGGTGTCACTGGTCAGCAGCAGCCCGGCCAGGGGCACACCGTTGATCGCTGCCAGGCTCACGGCGAGGATGATGTCGTCGCGATCGCCGGGCGTCACCACCAGCACGCCGGGCTTGAGCAGCTCCACGGTGTTACGCATGGTGCGCGCGCAGATGATGATCTTGGTCATGCGCCGGCTTTCGTAGTCGCCGGCGTTGAGCACCTGGGCGCCCATCAGGTCGGCCACGTCGCGGGTGCGCGGCGCGTTCAGTTCCGGTTGGAAGGGAATGCAGCCGAGCAGGCGGAAGTCGCCGCTGCGCAGCAGGGGCGAATGCTCTTTCAGGCGAGCGGAAAAGGCCTCCATGCTTTCGTCGGTACGCACCTTGTTGAGGATCACCCCCAGCACTTTCGGGTCGCGCGGGCCGCCGAACAGCTGCGCCTGCAACTCCACGCGACCGGACAGTTCGGTGAGCACTTCGTTTTCCGGGGCGGACACCAGGATCACCTCGGCATCCAGGCTTTTCGCCAGGTGCAGGTTGACCCGTGCGGCATAGCTGGCGCTGCGGGTCGGTACCATGCCTTCGACCACCAGCACGTCCTTGCCGACGGCCGCCTGCTGGTAGAGGGTGATGATTTCTTCCAGCAGTTCATCCAGCTGGCCGTCGCCGAGCATCCGTTCGACATGGGCCAGGCCCAGGGGCTGCGGCGGTTTCAACCCATGGGTGCGGGCCACCAGCTCGGTCGAGCGCTCAGGGCCGGTATCGCCAGGGTGAGGCTGGGCAATGGGTTTGAAGAAGCCGACCTTGAGGCCGGCCCGTTCCAGGGTACGCACCAGCCCGAGGCTGATGGAGGTCAGACCCACACCAAAATCGGTGGGCGCGATAAAAAAAGTTTGCATGCGGATTCTCGACGGGTGCATGGCAACGGTGAGGCGCTTAGGTTTAATGCTCTACCGGAAATTCAGGCGCCAAGGTTAGCGCTAACTGAGCCTTGTGCGCACCAACCGCAGGCAAAGGGCTGGCCTATTTTTTCCCTGCGTTTTAGCGGATCCAGGATCCAGGCCCGGGATTGCCAGGGCGGCTGGTGGCGCAGGTGCTGGGTATGGCCACAGGACAGCTCGACGACCCAGTGGCCGTCTTCATCCTGATGAAAGCCGACGACAGTCGGGCCTGGCGTTAAGTTCCGTTTGTCCGGGTTCCGTTCGCTTTCGGGCGATTGCTTCGCTAAACTTGGACGTTCTTCATTCTTATGCAAAAGGTCTCGCCCCATGCTGATCGCCGCCAATAAGGCTGTCTCCATCGACTATACCCTCACCAACGACGCTGGTGAGGTCATCGACAGCTCTGCCGGCGGCGCTCCGCTGGTCTACCTGCATGGCGCAGGGAACATCATTCCTGGCCTGGAAAAGGCCCTGGAAGGCAAAAACGTCGGCGACGAGCTGAGCGTTGCCGTTGAGCCGGAAGATGCCTACGGCGAATATGCCGCCGAACTGGTCAGCACCCTGAGCCGCAGCATGTTCGAAGGCGTCGACGAACTGGAAGTGGGCATGCAGTTCCACGCTTCCGCTCCGGACGGCCAGATGCAGATCGTCACCATCCGCGACCTGGACGGCGACGACGTGACTGTTGACGGCAACCACCCGCTGGCCGGCCAGCGCCTGAACTTCAAGGTCAAGGTTGTCGACATCCGTGACGCCAGCCAGGAAGAAATCGCCCATGGTCACGTCCATGGCGAAGGTGGCCATCACCACTGATTTCTGCGCTAAGCTCAAGTCTGACTGGAGAGGCGCCCGAGGGCGCCTTTTTAGTCGGCGACTTTTCTTGCCGGGCAACAGGCGGTACTGTCGAGTGGCTGTTTTCTGGAAGAACACGGGAATTTGGAGTTCGTCATGAGTGCTTTTCACGACCTTAAATTGAAAGCCCTGGATGGTCAGGAGCTACCGCTCGCGCCTTTCAAGGGGCACGTCGTGCTGGTGGTCAACGTCGCCTCCAAGTGTGGTCTGACACCACAATATGCGGCGCTGGAGAACCTCTACCAGCAATACAAGGGCCAGGGTTTCAGCGTGCTGGGCCTGCCGTGCAATCAGTTCGCCGGGCAGGAGCCGGGCTCCGAGCAGGAGATCCAGGAGTTCTGCAGCCTCAACTACGGGGTGACCTTTCCGTTGAGCGGCAAGCTGGAAGTCAACGGTCCGGAGCGCCATCAGTTGTACCGCCTGCTGGCGGGCGAAGGGGCGGAATTTCCGGGCGACATCACCTGGAACTTCGAGAAGTTCCTGCTGGGCAAGGACGGCCGCGTCCTGGCGCGTTTCTCCCCGCGCACTGCACCCGATGATCCGGCTGTGGTCCAGGCCATCGAAAAAGCCTTGAGCTGAATCTGCACGCCGGGCCCCGCTGCCCGGCCAGTTTTACCGCGCGTTCGCGCACCTCTCGCCTCTCTGCGCTTTGGCACCTTAATCACCCTGATCAATAGTGCTGGGCGTTGCCTGGGGCACGGAATATTATCGCCATCATAAGGCCGTCGGCGTACCCGCCCGACCTGCCGCTTCCCGCGATTCAGACCCTCAGCCCTGGAGTACAGCATGCCCGTTCAAGCCTTGTTCAAACCCTTTCAGCTGGGTGCCCTGGAGCTGTCGACCCGTGTGGTGATGGCGCCGATGACCCGGTCGTTTTCCCCGGGTGGCGTGCCGAACTCGAAAGTCATCGAGTACTACCGTCGTCGCGCCTCGGCCGGGGTCGGCCTGATCATCACCGAAGGCACCACGGTCGGGCACAAGGCCTCCAACGGTTATCCGAACGTACCGCGCTTTTATGGCGAAGCGGCCCTGGCCGGCTGGAAGAAGGTGGTGGACGCGGTGCACGCCGAAGGCGGCAAGATCGTTCCGCAACTGTGGCATGTGGGCAACGTGCGCCGCCTGGGCACCGAGCCGGATGCCAGCGTGCCGGGTTACGGCCCGTCGGAAAAACTCAAGGACGGCCAGGTGGTGGTCCATGGCATGACCCAGGACGACATCCGCGAAGTGATCGCCGCCTTCGCCCAGGCTGCCAAGGATGCCCAGAGCATCGGCATGGACGGCGTGGAGATCCACGGCGCCCACGGCTACCTGGTCGACCAGTTCTTCTGGGAAGGCAGCAACCAGCGTACCGACGAGTACGGTGGCGACCTGGCCCAGCGCTCGCGGTTTGCCATCGAGCTGATCCAGGCCGTGCGCGCCGCTGTGGGTCCTGGCTTCCCGATCATCTTCCGCTTCTCGCAGTGGAAGCAGCAGGACTACAGCGCCCGCCTGGTACAAACCCCCGAGGCCCTGGGCGAGTTCCTCAAGCCGCTGGCAGACGCCGGTGTGGATATCTTCCACTGCTCCACCCGCCGTTTCTGGGAGCCGGAGTTCGAGGGCTCCGAGCTGAACCTGGCCGGCTGGACTCGTCAGCTCACTGGCAAGCCGACCATCACCGTGGGCAGCGTCGGCCTCGACGGCGAGTTCCTGCAGTTCATGGTCAACACCGACAAGGTGGCGCAGCCGGCGAGCCTGGAAAAGCTCCTGGAGCGCTTGAACAATGATGAGTTCGACCTGGTGGCGGTAGGGCGCGCATTGCTGGTGGACCCGGACTGGGCGCAGAAGGTGCGTGAGGGGCGCGAGCAGGACATCCTGCCGTTCAGCCGTGAGGCGTTGATGACGCTGGTCTAAGCGCAGCCCCTGGAAGCGCTATCGCGGGCAAGTCGGATCGCCGCCCGCTCGCTCCTACACGAACGGTGATTCTGTAGGAGCGAGGCTTGCCCGCGATGCTTTGCAACTGATGTTTTCAGCGCTAAGGCAACAACCGCCCTTGAGGCACCACCACTTCTTCCGTGCAGGCACCACGCAGCTGGGTTTCAAACTGCTCGATGATCGCTGCCCAGCCCTGGCGGCTGGCGTGCTGGCGGGCATTGAGGCGTACCCGGCGCAAAGTCTCGGGCTCCCCCAGCAGCCAGTTGGCCGCATCGCAGAACGCGCATTCGTCCCCGGGCATCGCCAGCACACCGTTGTAGCCATGGCGAATATGCTGGGCCGCCGCGGCCTGGTCGTAAGCCACCACGGCCAGCCCCGAGGCCAGGGCCTCGAGCACCACGTTGCCGAAGGTTTCGGTCAGGCTTGGGAACAGGAACAGATCCCCCGACGCATAGTGACTGGCTAGCGCTTCGCCGCGTTGCGAGCCGCAAAACACGGCGTTCGGCAACTCCTTCTGCAGGACTGCGCGTTGCGGGCCATCGCCCACCACGATCAACTTCATGGCCTGCTGCGGATAAGTGTTCTGCAGCTGGGTGAAGCAGCGTTTGAGCAGGCCCAGGTTCTTCTCCGGCGCCAGGCGGCCGACATGGATCACCGCGATATCGTCGTTGCCCAGGCCCCAGCTTTCGCGCAGCTCGTTGAGGCGCTTGGCCGGGTGGAACAGTTGGCTGTCGACCCCGCGCGACAGCAGCGCCAGGCGCTCGAAGTTGCGCCGCTCCAGTTCCAGGCGCTGGCTGGCGCTGGGCACCAGGGTCAACTTGGAGCGGTTATGGAACCAGCGCAGGTAGTGGGTCAGCAGGCGCGTCAGCAAACCCAGGCCGTACTGGCTGGAGTACTGCTGGAAGTTGGTGTGGAAACCGCTGACCACGGAAATCCCCAGGCGCCGCGCCGCCCGCAGCGCGGACAGGCCCAGCGGGCCCTCGGTGGCGATGTACAGCACATCCGGGCGATGGCGTTTCCAGCGCCGCAGCAGCTTGTGCATCGACGACTGGCCCCATTGCAGCCCCGGATAACCCGGCAGCGGCCAGCCACGGCACAGCAGCAAACCCTCGTCGCTGACCCGGCTCTGATCGCTGCCCTGACGCGGGCGGATCAGTTCCACCTGGTGTCCACGGGCGCGCAATCCATCGCACAGGCGGCCAAGGGTATTGGCCACGCCATTGATTTCCGGTGGGAAGGTTTCGGTGATCAGAGTGATATGCAGAGCTGTCGTCATGGCCTCAGTGTCAGCCGAGGCCATGTCGTCATTGTGACGTTGCGATGATGGATTTGTGACCCGCTCAGCGTTGCTGGGCCACCAGGTTTTCCGCGCCGCGCTCGCGCACCCAGAACAGCGTCGCGCCGGCCACCGCCGCCGGCATCATCAGGATGTTGACCACCGGGATCAGCAGTACCAGATAGACGATCCCGCCAAAGCTCATGCTCTGCCAGCGCTTTTCCCGCAGCCAGGCGAGCATCTCGTTCCAGCCCAGCTTGTGGTTGTCCGCCGGGTAGTCGATGTACTGGATCGCCATCATCCATACGCCGAACAGCAACCACAGCGGCGCGGCCACCAGGTTCACCACCGGAATGAAGGACAGGATGAACAGGCCGATGGCCCGCGGCAGGAAATAGCCCAGCTTGCGCATTTCCCGGGCCAGGGTGCGCGGGATCATGGCCAGCAGTTCGGCCCAGCTGAAGGGCGGGAAGTCGTCGGTGCCGCGGACCACCACTTCGACTTTCTCCGCGAGGAAACCGTTGAAGGGCGCGGCGATCACGTTGGCCAGCATGGTGAAGGTGAAAAACACCATCAGCAGCACCAGCACCACGAACAGCGGCCAGAGGATGTAGCTGAGAAAGCTCAGCCAGTCCGGCAGGGAAGGCATCAGGGTGTCGACCCACAGGCTGAACTGGTGGCCGGCGAAATAGATCAATCCGACGAACAGCACCAGGTTGATGGCCAGGGGCAAAAGGACGAACAGACGCAGGCCGGGGCTGAGCACCAGCTTGAGGCCTTCGCGCAGGTATTGCGGGCCGGACAGAACGGGGGCGGGCATAAGGAGCTCCGTGCAAGGGGAAAACGCGCCGACCTTACCGGCTTTGCCCCACCGGCGAAAGCGCGGTCGTTAGGTCGACATCAACTGTAACAAAGGCGCCGGTAAATACGCCGATACCGGATAGAGACCTCCTATGAGCTGGATTGTTAAACCGTATTTCCTTAATCTTCGCCCCCTCTATACGCTGCACCCATTATTTTTCGGACGGGCGAACCTGAAGCCTTCCCCAAGTGCTTTCGCCGTCCTTTTTTATTCCAGCCGGCAATCCGGCGTTCCGCGCCAGTGATCCGGGCCGGTCGATAGGAGTGAGTCATGTCTGATGTACGTCATTCGCGTGTGATTATTCTCGGTTCCGGCCCTGCCGGTTACAGCGCCGCGGTCTATGCCGCCCGCGCCAACCTGAAGCCGCTGCTGATTACCGGCATGCAGGCCGGCGGTCAGCTGACCACCACCACCGAAGTCGACAACTGGCCGGGCGATGTCCACGGCCTGACCGGCCCGGCACTGATGGAGCGCATGCGTGAACACGCCGAGCGTTTCGAAACCGAAATCGTCTTCGATCACATCAATGCCGTGGACTTCGCCGCCAAGCCTTACACCCTGACCGGCGACAGCGCGACCTACACCTGCGACGCCCTGATCATCGCCACCGGCGCCAGCGCCCGTTACCTGGGCCTGCCTTCGGAAGAAGCCTTCATGGGCAAGGGCGTATCGGCCTGCGCGACCTGCGACGGTTTCTTCTATCGCAACAAGCCAGTGGCCGTGGTCGGTGGCGGCAACACCGCTGTCGAGGAAGCCCTGTACCTGGCCAACATCGCCAGCAAGGTCACCCTGATCCACCGTCGCGATACCTTCCGCGCCGAGAAGATCCTGATCGACAAGCTCAATGCCCGGGTTGCCGAAGGCAAGATCGAGCTCAAGCTGAACGCCAACCTGGATGAAGTGCTGGGCGACAACATGGGTGTCACCGGTGCGCGCCTGAAGAACAACGACGGCAGCTTCGACGAGATCAAGGTCGACGGCGTGTTCATCGCCATTGGCCATACTCCGAACACTTCGCTGTTCGAAGGCCAGCTGGCGCTGAAGGACGGCTACCTGGTGGTGCAGGGCGGCCGTGAAGGCAACGCCACCGCGACCAGCATCGAAGGTATCTTCGCCGCCGGCGACGTGGCCGACCACGTGTACCGCCAGGCCATTACCTCGGCCGGCGCCGGCTGCATGGCTGCCCTGGACACCGAGCGTTACCTGGACAATCTGCAGAACGCTTGATTCTCAGTCCGTTGAAATGAAAAAACCGGCCCAGGCCGGTTTTTTTGTATCTGTTCTTCCGTAGGAGCGAGCGGCGGCGATCCGACTTGCCCGCGATCCAGACAACGCGGTGCTTCAGATAGACCGCATGCTGCCCATCGCGGGCAAGCCTCGCTCCTACAGGATCAGCGGCGCTTGAGTGGCTGCTGCACAAACTTCACACCCGCCAGGCCATGGGCGATCAGCGCGCGGATATTGCCGTGGTCGCTGCCTTCAGGGGTGGCCAGCACCGAGCGGTAATGCTCGCCGAACGCCAACAGCGCTTCTTCGTCACTCAAGCCTTCCAGCAGGGCCAGGCCCAGGGTCTTGCACGAACCTTCGTTCTGCCCGGCGGCATTTTCCACGCCGCCGTTGTTGAAGGCCTGTGGCTGGTAGTCGTAGCCGGCGGCGATAAAGGCCAGGGTGTCGGTGAAGGCGTGCTCGCCGCTCTTGAGGCTGGCGCGCAGGGTGTTCAGGTCAGTCATGGGGTTTTCCTTTGGCGAACGCCGCTTGCTGCTCGGCGCTGGCTTCTTTCTGGTAGAGAGTCTTCCACTCGGCGTAGGGCATTCCATACACCACTTCACGGGCGTCATCGAGGCTGACCTCGATCTGGCGCTCGTCGGCCTCGGCCTTGTACCACTTGGACAGGCAGTTGCGGCAGAAGCCGGCGAGGTTCATCAGGTCGATGTTCTGCACGTCCTTGCGGCTGTCCAGGTGCGCGACCAGGCGGCGGAAGGCGGCGGCTTCGAGTTCCAGGCGTTGTTGCTCGGTCATGTTCGGCTCTGTGCAATCAAATGTGGCGCGGATGATATCAGCGGCTGGCCGCGAGGGTGATCGACACCGACTCGGCGAAACGCAGGGCGTGGGGTTTGTCGACTTCGACCTCGGCGTACAGCACCGATTCGTTGGCCATGATCAGATCGAGGATTTCCTGGGTCAGGCGCTCGAGCAGGGCAAAGCGGTTGCCCTCCACGTGGGCGATGATCGCCTTGGTGATGGTGCGGTAGTTCAGCGCATGGTCGATGTCGTTGTCGCGCACGGCTTCTTGCGCGGCATACAGGATGGTCAGGTTGATCAGCACATCCTGCTTGTTGAGGATCTCGTCCTCGTTGATTCCGATGAAGGTCCGCAGGCACAGGTCCTTGACCCGGATGCGAGCCATTCCTGGCTGAAGTTGTGGCATTGCTACTTGCTCCGTCCGATCAATTGCAGGAATTCCTGGCGTGTGGTGCTCGAATCGCGAAAGGCGCCGAGCATCACCGAGGTGTGCATGGTCGAGTTCTGCTTCTCGACGCCGCGCATCATCATGCACATGTGCTGGGCTTCGACGACCACCGCGACCCCGGCGGCCTGGGTCACCCGCTGCACCGCGTCGGCGATTTCCCGCGTGAGGTTTTCCTGGATCTGCAGGCGGCGGGCGAACATGTCGACGATCCGGGCGATCTTCGACAGGCCCAGCACCTTGCCGGTGGGAATATAAGCCACATGGGCCTTGCCGATGAAGGGCAGCAGGTGATGTTCGCACAGGGAATAGAGTTCGATGTCGGCGACTATGACCATTTCATCGTTGTCGGAGGCGAACAGCGCGCCATTGACCACCTCGTCCACCGACTGGCTGTAGCCATGACACAGGTACTGCATGGCCTTGGCCGCGCGTTGCGGGGTGTCGAGCAGGCCTTCGCGCTCGGGGTCTTCGCCGAGATCCTTGAGGATCTCGCGGTAATGCTGGGGCAGGGAAAGAGTCATGCAACGTCCTCGCGGGAAGCCTTACTTGAGGTGCCGCCCGCCGTTGACGGTCAGGGTAGTGCCGGTGACATAAGGGTTGTCGAGCAGATAACGCAGGCTCTGGTAGACCACCTCGCAACCGGGCTCGATGCCCAGGGCGGACTTGGCCAGGGCCTTGGCGCGGTAGGCCGCGTCGTCGTCGGGATTGAACATTAACAGAGCCGGGGCGATGCCGTTGACCTTGATCGTCGGGGCATATTTCGCCGCGAAGGACAGGGTCAGGCTGTCGAGGCCGGCCTTGGTGGCGCAATAGGCGATGTGCTTGCTGCTGCCGCGGCGGGTAACGTCGTCGCCGATGTGCACGATGTCGGCGGGGCTGGACCGCCGCAGCAGGTCGGCGCAATGCAGGTTGATCAGGTAGGGCGCGAGCATGTGCACGCTGAACATGTCGGCGAAGGCCGCGCTTTCCTGGCCGGGTGTTTCTTCCAGCCATTGCGAGGCGTTGTGCACGATCGCCCGCAGGCTGTCGGTGTGGTCGTGCAGTTGGCTGATGAAGGCCTGGATCCCGGCTTCGCTGGAGAAGTCGGCGAACAGAGCAATCGCGCCACGCTCGCGCAAGGCCTGCACGCCCGGGCGTTCGGTGCGGTAGCTGATGATCACCCGGTGACCCTCTTCCAGCAGGCGCAACGCGCAATGCAGGCCGACACGCTGGCCGGCGCCGGTGATCAGGATCGGGGCAGGGGAAGTAGTCATGAACGGCTCGCGTCGCAGGTAGAGCAAAACTATACCAGCGCCGGGCAGGGTTCGCCCGGGCCGCTGTAGGAGCGAGCGGGCGGCGATCCGACTTGCCCGCGATGATGGCGCTGCGGTCTGTCTGTCAGACCGCGTTATCGTTCATCGCGGGCAAGCCTCGCTCCTACAGGGGGTCAATGATTCTGCGTGGAAGGCGCCGCTGGCAGCGGGCGGGCCGGCGTGCTGTTCAACCAGCCGGACAACAGGTGGGTGGACAGCGGAATGAACCAGTAGACCATCAGCGGCGTCAGGGCCAGGGTGCTGACGAGCACGCGCGGCACCAGGCTGAGTTCGCCCAGCAGCGGGTTGAGGATGAAGTTGAAGATCAGCGACACCGGGAAGAAGGCCAGCCAGATGGCCACCGCCTGCTTCCAGCGGGGTGGGCGCTGGCCGACCGCGCCGAACCAGCCGTCGATGCCGCTGACCCGGTGTTCATGGGGATGGGCGAACAGGTCGCTGCCGCGGGCCAGCCAGGCGGTGCGCGAGGCGGAGTGTTCCCAGACGTGCAGGGTCTGCTCGTCGGCGAAGCGGAAGATGATCTGGAATTCGTCATCGTCGGGCGGCGGAGCGAGCACGCCGGAGCCGAGATAACCGGGGAAGTCGGTAGCCAATTGTTCGCCTTCGCGCAGCCAGGCGATCAGGTCCTGGTAACGGCCATCGGCGACACGCCGGGCGACCATCAGGGTGACGGGTGAGGTAGACATTATGTATCTCCGTAAAACCAATGCGTTGCCTGGGTAAGGCAATACGCCGGACGCAGCACCGGGGTATTGGGCTGCGTCTTGGAAGCAAGCAAGGATTATTCCTGATTGTGACAAATACACCAGAGGCAGCGGTCGCTTTGCCCTGTGTTGAGGAACTGTCACCGATGGGGAGTAGAATGGCCGTCACTTTATCCATCGGTGTTTCCTGCCCAGATGCCCGTCATTACTGAACTTGCCCGCCCGGCACAGCCCCTCGGCCAAGCCTCGCAGGACGATCTGTTTCCAATCCGGGAAGTTTCACGGCTCACGGGGATCAACCCGGTGACCCTGCGGGCCTGGGAGCGTCGTTATGGGCTGATCCAGCCGACACGCACCGAAAGTGGGCACCGTTTGTATTCGATGCACGATGTCGAGACAGTCCGCGAGATCCTTGGCTGGATCGACCGTGGTGTCGCGGTCAGCAAGGTCGGCAAGATCCTCGCTAAAACCCGGGCTGCCGGCGAGGCACCGCAGGCCATGCCGGGCGACAGCGAATCGGGCGATTACCTGCCGTGGCAGGGGCAACTCAAGCGGGCGGTCGGCGGGTTCGACGAGACGCACCTGGAGCGGCTGTACGGCCAGATCTTCTCCAGCTATTCGCTGTCGGTGGTGTTCCAGGACATCCTCATGCCGTTCTGGCGGCAGCTGGCGCAGCACCAGGAACCTTACGGCCACACCAGCGAATGGCTGTTCTTCGATCAGTTCCTGCGTTCGCGAATCTCCCAGCGCCTGCTGTTGCAGCGCGGCAGCCAGCCGCGCCCGGTGCTGCTGGCGGCGCTTGCCGGGCAATGTCGGGAGCTGGAGTTGCTGGTGGCGGCGCTGATGCTGGGCAGTGCTGAAATGGAAGTCCGGGTACTGGCGCTGGGGCAGCCGTTCGACGAACTGACCCTGGTCTGCGAGAAGATCAAACCCCAGGCGCTGGTGCTGTTTTCCAATCACGCCCCGGCGCCGGAACTGCCTCGGCGTTTGAATCGCCTGGCGCTGACCCTGGAGTGTCCGCTGATGCTGGCGGGGGATGTCGCCGAATTGGCCCAGGACAGCCTGAGCGCTTCGCCGGTGGGCTGTCTGGGCAATGACGGGCGTTTGATGATGCAGCGCCTGCGGCAGTTTCTCAGCGGTACGCTCGATACCTGAGTTCATGCCCAGGTCGGGAAAAGAGCGACCTCAGACGTGCAGGTTGGGGTGTGCCAGGCGGTGCTGCTGCAGGATGAACTGGCGCAGGCGCTCGGTTTCATCCTTGTCGCTCTGGTTCAACCTATAGGCATAGAAGCCAGCGTCGGTCTGGCGTTCGAGGCGGCCACGCAGGGCAATGCGCTCGTAGCCCGACGGGCTGAACCATTGGGCGAACTGTTTCGGTGGTTTGGCCCGGTTGCGAATCTCCAGCAACACGCTGTTGAACGACACTTCATGCACCCACAGCGCGGTGGGCTGCCCCTTGGCGTTTTCCAAGGCCACCGGCTCCGCCAGGGTCAGGCGCCATGGGCGGACCCTCGGTCCGTCCTCGAAGATGCTCGGCACGCCCAGGCGCAGATGCAGGGCGTGGAACTCGTCTTCCACCAGGTGCAGGGGAAAGGTCATCTGCTGGTTTTCAAAGTGCGCCTGGATGGTCACCTGCTCGTTGGCCGCCAGGCGGGTGAGCAGGTCGCGGATCTGTGAGCCCCCGTTGACCAGCAGGCTCGAGTTCGCATCCCGCACGTTGAGTTGCGGGTTGTGCTGCATGGTCTGAATGAAGTCCAGTTCATCCTGGGTGAGGAGAGCGTCACGGCGCATGATGTTGCTCGACGGAGAAAGTGACAAAATCATTGGTGATTAAGCGTACTGACAACTAATTCGGCATCTTGTTAGAGCCGCTCGTCGCCTGGAAAACGGCGAGTTCCGCGCGGGCTTCGGCCAGCTCCTTTTCCACCTGCGCCAGCCGTTGCTGGGCCTTGAGCTGGGCTGTCACATCTTTCTGCACACCGACGAAATAGGTCAACTGGTCGCTTTCGTTGAACACCGGGGTGATCGACAGCTCGTTCCAGAAGTGACTGCCGTCCTTGCGGTAGTTGCGCAGCACCTGGCGGCAGGGCTGGCCGCTGTCCAGGGCCTGGCGAATCAGCGGGATTCCCGGTTGGTCACGATCGCCCGACTGGAGAAAGCGGCAATCCTGATAAAGCACCTCGTCGGCGCTGTAGCCGGTGAGCCTTTCGAACGCCGGGTTCACGTAGATGATGATGTTGTCTTCGCCTTCCTGTTCGGCAACGACGATCCCGTCGTTGGAGGCGTTGATCACCAGTTGCAGCAGATGGGCGTTGATCATCGGGAGCTTCCGCAAGCGATCGGCAGGTGGCGGCAATTCTAAGACATGGCGCGAAGCTGTCCACTGGCCATTATGGGTAAATCGCGCTACAAGGCTGGATTTTTTCGTGCAACTGTTAATATCCCAGTCTTTTACTCAGCTTCAGGAACAGATTGATGAAAGTCGCCATCCTTTCCGGCTCGGTGTACGGCACGGCTGAAGAAGTCGCCCGGCACGCCGCCAAGCTCCTCAATGCCGCAGGTTTCGAGGCCTGGCACAACCCGCGCGCGACCCTGGCGGACGTCCAGGCATTCGGCCCCGAGGCTTTCCTGGCCGTGACCTCGACCACTGGCATGGGCGAGCTGCCGGACAACCTGCTGCCGCTGTATTCGGCCATTCGCGATCAACTGCCGGCGGCCTGGCGCGGTTTGCCTGGCGCGGTGATCGGCCTGGGCGATTCGAGCTATGGCGACACCTTCTGTGGCGGTGGCGAGCAGATGCGCGAGCTGTTCGCCGAGCTGGGCGTGCGGGAAGTGCTGGAAATGCTGCGCCTGGACGCCAGCGAAAGCGTGACCCCGGAAACCGACGCCGAGCCTTGGCTGGCCGAACTGATCAGCGCTCTGCGCGGCTGACCGGACGCTCGCGCAGCAGCGCCAGCCAGGCTTGCGCGGCCTTGGACAGATAGGCGCCCTGACGCCAGATGAAGGCGATGTCCCAACGCAGGTAGTCGGGGGCTTTCAGCGTCAGGCGCACCACGCCGGGCCGCACCAGGCCGCGTGCCACCACGCTGGGCAACAGCACCACGCCTTGCCCGGCGGCCACCAGGGCGGCGAGAAAGTCCGCCTGGCCGCTGCGCCCACCTTCCTTCGGGGTGAACCCCACCTGCTGACAGGCCTGCAACAACCGGTCGTTGAGCACAAAGCTGCGCTGATAAAGCAGGAACGGCGTGTCCGCCAATTCCTCCAGGCGCACCTGGGCCTTGATCGCCAACGGATGATCGGCCGGTAGCAAGGCATCCAGCGGTTCGTCGCAGAACGGCTGGTAAGCGAAGGTCGGGTCCTTGGGCGTCAGGCTGCCGCCGATCTCCAGTTCGCCGTTGAGCACCGCCTGCTCGATGTTCAGGCTGCCGCCTTCCAGCAACTGCACGCTGATGTTCGGGTAGCGTCGGCGGTACTCGGCGAACAGGCTGGCGAACAGTGCGTCGCTGCCCAGCAGGGGCAGGCCCAGGCGCAATTCCCCACGGGCCAGTTGGCTCAGGTCGTCCAGTTCGCTGAGCAGCTCGTTGCGCAGGCGCAGCATGCCTTCGGCGCGTTGCAGTACCACACTGCCCGCGGCGGTGAGGTGAATGTGCGAGCCTTGGCGATCCAGTAGCGGCGTGCCCAGGCTCTGTTCCAGCTGGGCGATCTGCTTGCTCACCGCCGATTGGCTGATGTGCAGGGTCTTGGCGGCCTGGGTGAAACCGCCCTGGTGAATCACTTCGACAAAACTGCGCAGCTGTTTGAAGTCCATGTTTCGGGTCCGTGCTCTGAATTCCATTCTGGAATGACTTCCAGTCTAACAATTCGCTTCGGTGATGGTAGGCGCTTGCATAAAATGCAGGCCTGCGAGGACCGAATTCCATGAACGCTTCCACCTTGAAACACCTGGGTCGCCTGTTATCCGAACTGGCGGTGTTGCTGGCTATTTATCTGTTCGGCTGCCAGCTGGCCGGGTGGCTGGCGTGGCCGATTCCTGGCGGGGTGATCGGCCTGGCCTTGCTGCTGTTGGCGTTCGCCCTGGGCTGGGTCAAGCCGGCGGCATTGCAGATGGGCGCGGGCCTGCTGATGGCCGAGATGCTGCTGTTCTTCATTCCGGCGCTGATGAGCCTGCTGGACTACGGTGGCCTGCTGCGCCAGGACGGCTGGCGGATCCTGCTGGTGATTGGCGTCAGTACGCTGATGGTGATGCTGGTCACCGCGTTCACGGTGGAATGGGTGTGCCGTTGGAGAATGCGCCATGACGCTTGAGCCCATGCCGATGTTCTGGCTGTTGCTGACACTCGCGGCCTATCTGTTCAGTCGCTGGATCTACCGGCGCACCGGGCGTTACCTGCTGTCGCCGCTGATCCTGGTGCCGGCCCTGTTGCTGGCGATCGCCGTGCCGCTGCACACCGCCTATGCCGAATATTCCGCCAACACCCATTGGCTGATGCTGGTGCTGGGACCGGTCACCGTGGCTTTCGCGGTGCCGATCTGGCAGCAGCGGCAACTATTGATGCGCCATTGGTCGGCATTGCTCCTGGGCATGCTGGCGGGCAGCGCGGCGTCCATCGCCAGCTCCTTCGGACTGGCGCGGGTGCTGGCCCTGGACAGCTCGGTGACCATGTCGCTGGTGCCGCGTTCGATCACCACTCCCTTCGCCATGCCGCTGGCCCATGACCTGGGCGGCGTGCCCGAACTGACGGCAGTGTTCGTGATGTTCACCGGGGTGTTCGGCGCCATGCTCGGCGGTGTCCTGCTCAAGTGGCTGCCGCTGCGCAGCGCCCTGGCTCGCGGTGCTTTGTTCGGGGTCGGCGCCCACGGCGCCGGGGTCAGCCGCGCCCATGAAGTCGGCGGTGAAGAGGGCTCGGTGGCGGGGCTGGTGATGGTTCTCACGGGCCTGCTGAACCTGTTCGCCGCTCCTTTATTGGCGTCGTTGCTTTGACGTTGCCCGCACCGTTTTGAATTAAAGCGACCAATGACTCGCTCGGTCAGTAAGCTGGCTGGCAATGCAACTACCTGAATCCGGGTGGCTGACTAGACTGATCCCCACGTCCCAAAAAAATAATAAAAACTGCCGTCACTGAGGTCCTTGCCGTGAGCCTATCCTCCGTTCAGCCGACATCGAGTGTGAAAGACCTGGTCAGCGCCGCCGAATGGCAAACCCGCGTCGATCTGGCCGCCTGCTATCGCCTGGTGGCGATGCATGGCTGGGACGATCTGATCTTCACCCACATCTCCGCCAAGGTCCCTGGCACCGAAGATTTCCTGATCAACCCGTTCGGCCTGATGTTCCATGAGATCACCGCCTCCAGCCTGGTGAAGGTCGACCAGGCCGGCAACAAACTGATGGACAGCCCCTACGAAATCAATCCCGCCGGCTACACCATCCACAGCGCCGTGCACGAAGTGCGGCACGATGTGGCCTGCGTGCTGCACACCCACACCGCGGCCGGGGTCGCGGTGTCCGCGCAGCAGCAGGGGGTGTTGCCCATCAGCCAGCAATCGCTGTTCGTGCTGTCGAGCCTGGCCTATCACGCCTATGAAGGCGTGGCCCTGAACCACGAGGAAAAGGCCCGGCTGCAGGCCGACCTCGGCGACAGCAATTTCCTCATGCTGCACAACCACGGTCTACTGACCTGTGGCGGCACCATCGCCGACACCTTCCTGATGATGTTCACCTTCCAGCGCGCCTGCGAGATCCAGGTGCTGGCGCAGAACGGTGCGGCACAACTGATCGCCATCGAGCCGCAGATTCTGGCCGGGGCCAAGGCGATGATCGCCGGGGTCACCAAAAGTGCTCAAGGCATGGGTGGCGCGCTGGCATGGCCGGCACTGCTGCGCAAACTCGATAAACAAGACGCGGGTTATAAACTCTGATGCCTATGGCCGAGATTCCTCTGTGCGTGTGGCGCAAGCGCGGACATAGCTTCGTGTTTCGCGGTCACGCCATTCGCTACTGGACCGCGGGGCAGGGCGAGCCGCTACTGCTGATCCACGGTTTTCCCACCGCTGCCTGGGACTGGCACTACCTGTGGCAACCCCTGGCCCAGCGCTATCGAGTGATCGCCTGCGACATGCTGGGGTTTGGCGATTCGGCCAAGCCGCGGGACCACGAGTACAGCCTGCTGGAGCAGGCGGACCTGCAACAGGCCTTGCTCAAGCATCTGGGTGTCGATACCCCCGTGCACCTGCTGGCCCACGACTACGGCGACAGCGTCGCCCAGGAAATGCTCGCCCGGCACTACGAAGACCGCTGCAACCTGGCCAGCTGTGTCTTCCTTAATGGCGGCCTGTTCCCGGAAACCCATCGTCCGGTGTTGACGCAGAAGCTGCTGCTCAGCCCGCTGGGCTGGATGCTCGGCCGCGCCTTCAGCCGGGAGGGGCTGGCCAGGAGTTTCAGCCAGATCTTCGGCCCGCAGACCCGGCCCAGCGAAAGCGCCCTGGATGACTTCTGGAGCCTGGTGGAGGCCAATAACGGCCCGCGGATCCTGCACAAGCTGATCGGCTACATTCCCGAGCGCCGGGTGCAGCGCGACCGCTGGGTGAGTGCGATGCAGCGCGGCGAGGTGCCGCTGCGGGTGATCGACGGCGCGGTGGATCCGATTTCCGGGGCGCACATGGTCGAGCGTTACTGCGAACTGATTCCCAACCCGGATACCGTGCTGCTGGCCGGTATCGGTCACTACCCGCAGACCGAAGCCCCGGTCCAGGTGCTCAAGCACTATCTGGCCTTTCGCGACAGCCTGGAGTTTCCACCGCGCAAACTGGCCTGCTCCTGAGAGACCCGAGCTGTCCGTAGCGACCGCGATTCTGCGACCTTGGCCTGTGCGCGCCAGGCGCTGATGCGCCCCGCCACATCGTTACCCCTCGATCATCCCCCTGCCTTATTGCGCACCATTCAGCTCCAGCCGTGTTTATTGTGACCGTCAGCCGCGTGCCTGACACTCGAAGCCATTGTCCGTCTGTTGTCCATCTGGCCTGTGGGAGTTCGGTATGAGTGAGTCTGTGCGCTTCGAGAATAAAGTCGTGATCGTCACCGGTGCCGGCGGCGGTCTGGGGCAGGCTCATGCATTGCTGTTCGCCAGACACGGGGCGAAGGTCCTGGTCAACGACCTGGGCGGCTCGACCCAGGGCGAGGGCGCCAATGCCTCGGCGGCGGACCGGGTGGTGGCGCAGATCCGCGAAGCCGGCGGCATCGCCGAGGCCAACCATGACTCGGTGACTGACGGCGACAAGATCGTACAGAACGCCCTGGATGCTTTCGGCCGGGTAGATGTGGTGGTGAACAACGCCGGCATCCTGCGCGACAAGACCTTCCACAAGATGGAAGACGCCGATTGGGACCTGGTGTACCGCGTCCATGTCGAAGGCGCCTACAAGGTGACCCGCGCCGCCTGGCCGCACATGCGCGAGCAGGGTTATGGCCGGGTGATCTTCACCGCGTCCACGTCCGGCATCTACGGCAACTTCGGCCAGTCCAACTACGGCATGGCCAAGCTCGGCCTTTACGGCCTGACCCGCACCCTGGCCATCGAAGGCCGCAAGAACAACATCCTGGTCAACGCCATCGCGCCAACCGGCGGCACGCGGATGACCGAAGGGCTGATCCCGCCGCAGGTGTTCGAGCAACTCAAGCCGGAGCTGGTCAGCCCGCTGGTGGTGTACCTGGGCAGCGAGAACTGCCAGGAGACGTCCGGCCTATTCGAAGTCGGCGGCGGCTGGATGGGCAAGGTGCGCTGGGAGCGCAGCCTGGGCCTGGGCTTCGATCCGCGCGAAGGTTTCTCCCCGGAAGATGTCGCCGCCAATTGGCAGCAGATCTGCGATTTCGAAGGCGCGGCGCACCCCAAGGACAATATCGAAGCCCTGAGAGAGATGATGCAGAACCTGCAGAAATACACGATCTGAAGCAGCCCTCCGGCCGACCCGTACAGCCGCGCCCCGCGCGGCTGTACGCCTGATGCGTGGGTCACTATGCTCGTCGAACATCGACCGCATAAGGACACGCAGCCCATGTACGAATCCAAGACCCAGCCGCTGTTATCGCGCCTGTTGTTTCTGCGCCGCTTGTTTCTGCACGTCCTGGCCACCCTGGGCCTGATCGGCGTCTCGCTGTTGCTGGGGATTGCCGGGCATCTGTATTTCGAGCCGGGTGTCAGCGGCTACGACGCCTTGTTCAACGCCGCGATGATGCTTGGCGGCATCGGGCCCGCGGCCATGCCCGCCACGGCGGGGGGCAAGCTGTTCTTCGCCAGCTACGGCCTCTATACCAACCTGGTGTTCGTCGCCGCCTTCGGCCTGATCCTGGCGCCGGTGGCCCATCGTTTGTTGCATCGTTTCCATTGCGACGGCGACCAGGCACCTTGAGCGCCAACCGGACTTTCTCCCGGGCATAAAAAAGGCCGCTGCAAGGCAGCGGCCGAAGGAAGACGTTAGATCAAGGAGCAACAAATCAACGTCAGTGAACACCCGGTGAAGATCTGAATATCCTTGCTTCAAACCTTCTGAATCCTCTTGCCTCCAAGGTGGCGTGATCACACCTCTGGGCGACTCTGCGTGGCTGTTTGCCGTGAGAGCGAGGCCAGAATAAGGGCTGGCTGCTCAATGAAAAATAGCGATTGCGGACAAGGACTGTTACAGCCTGGGCAATAGTAGTGCACACCGCGCGGATATGCCCGGCAAGGGCGCAATCCATCCACCTGATACCCGTCCATCCAGCCCGTCGATGCGCCGCGCAAAGGCCCGGCTGGCGAGGGCATTCATCCTTTCGAGCGACAACGCGAATACCTCCTTGGTGCGCTTATCGCTCCTGTGCGCCGGCAGTAGGGTGAGGCCTTCTGTCACTCACCGGGGAAGACGCATGACAAAAACAACAATGCGCGCCATCTTCACACCGCGGGCGCTGGCCGTCGCGGTGGCCTTGGGGGGCTGCGCCCAGGCGCAGGCCGTTTCATTCAACATCGGGGAGATAGAGGGGCAGTTCGATTCTTCGCTGTCCATCGGCGCCAGCTGGGGCATGCGCGATGCCGACAAGGACCTGGTGGGTGTGTCCAACGGCGGTCGCGGGCAGTCCTCCACCGGCGACGACGGGCGCCTGAACTTCAAGAAGGGCGAGACCTTCTCGAAGATCTTCAAGGGCATCCACGACCTTGAACTGAAGTACGGCGACACCGGCGTCTTCGTCCGGGGCAAATACTGGTACGACTTCGAACTCAAGGACGAAGACCGCGAGTTCAAGCCCATCAGCGACCACAACCGCAAGGAGGGCGCCAAGTCTTCCGGCGGGCAGATCCTCGATGCCTTCATCTATCACAACTACTCCATCGCCGACCTGCCGGGCACCGTGCGCGCCGGCAAGCAGGTGGTCAGCTGGGGCGAGAGCACCTTTATCGGCAACTCGATCAACAGCATCAACCCGATCGACGTCTCGGCGTTTCGCCGCCCGGGTGCCGAGATCAAGGAAGGCCTGATCCCGGTGAACATGCTGTTCGCTTCCCAGGGCCTGACCGACCAGTTGACCGTGGAAGGTTTCTATCAGCTGGAGTGGGACCAGACCGTGGTCGACAACTGCGGCACCTTCTTCGGCAACGACGTGGTGGCGGACGGCTGCACCACTGGCTACACCGTTGGCAGCCCGGCGATCCGGCCGCTGCAACCGATTGCCGCGGCGTTCGGCCAGGGCTTCACCGTGGCCCCCGAAGGCGTGGTGATCGGCCGCGCCGGCGACCGCGATGCCCGCGACTCCGGGCAGTGGGGCACCGCCCTGCGCTGGCTGGGCGACGACACCGAGTACGGCCTGTACTTCATGAACTACCATGCCCGCACCCCGACGGTCGGCACCATCACCGCCGGGAGCAGCACCCTGGCGAGCATCCCGGGGATCGTCAGCACCGCCAACAGGATCGCCCCGGGCACCGGTTCGGCCCTGGCCCAGAGCGTGATGCTCGGGCGCGGCCAGTACTACCTCGAATACCCGGAAGACATCCGCCTGTACGGCGCCAGCTTCTCCACCACGCTGCCCACCGGTACCGCCTGGACCGGCGAGATCAGCTACCGGCCCAATGCCCCGGTGCAGGTCAACACCAACGACCTGACCCTGGCCCTGGTCAACCCCATCGCCGGTGGCCTGGCATCGCCGGTGCGGACCTCGGCGGGGGCCGACAACACCGGTTACCGGCGCAAGGAAATCACCCAGGTGCAGAGCACCCTGACCCAGTTCTTCGACCAGGTGCTGGGCGCCGACCGCCTGACCCTGGTGGGCGAGGCGGCCATCGTGCATGTCGGTGGTCTGGAGTCGAAAAGCCAGCTGCGCTACGGCCGCGATTCGGTCTACGGCCAGTACGGTTTCGGCGGCGATACCGACGGTTTCGTCACGGCCACGTCCTGGGGTTATCGCGCCCGGGCGATCCTCGATTACAATAACCTGATCGCCGGGATCAACCTCAAGCCCAACCTGTCCTGGTCCCACGACGTCAACGGCTACGGGCCCAACGGCCTGTTCAACGAAGGCGCCAAGGCGGTGAGCCTCGGGGTCGATGCCGATTACCGCAACACCTACACCGCCAGCCTCAGTTACACCGACTTTTTCGGCGGTGACTACAACACCCTCAAAGACCGCGATTTCCTCGCGTTGAGCTTTGGCGTGAACTTCTGACCCGACCCAGGAAGGACAACTTTATGCGCAAGACGATTTTGCAATGCGGTGCCCTGGCCTTGACCCTGCTGGCGGTCAACGTGATGGCGGCGGTCACCCCGCAGGAAGCGGACAAGCTTGGCACCAGCCTGACCCCGCTCGGCGCGGAGAAGGCCGGCAATGCCGACGGCTCGATCCCGGCCTGGACTGGCGGCATCGGCAAGAACGCCGGGGCGGTGGACGCCAAGGGCTTCCTCGCCGACCCGTTCGCCAGCGAGAAGCCGCTGTTCACCATCACCGCGGCGACTGTCGACAAGTACAAGGACAAGCTGTCTGACGGCCAGGTGGCGATGTTCAAGCGCTACCCGGAAACCTACAAGATCCCGGTCTACCCGACCCATCGCACGGTCGGCCTGCCGGCGGACATCTACGAGTCGGCCAAGCGCAGCGCGCTGAACGTCACCTCGATCAACGAAGGCAACGGCCTGGCCAACTTCACCGGCAACCGCTACTACGCCTTCCCGATTCCGAAGACCGGCGTGGAAGTGCTGTGGAACCACACCACCCGTTATCGCGGCGGCAACCTGCGCCGGATCATCACCCAGGCCACGCCGCAGACCAATGGCAGCTACACGCCGATCCGCTTCGAGGAAGAAGTGGCGGTGCCGCAGCAGATCCCGGACCTGGACCCGGAAAAAGGTGCCAACGTGCTGACCTTCTTCAAGCAGGCGGTGACCGCTCCGGCGCGCCTGGCCGGCAACGTACTGCTGGTGCACGAAACCCTCGACCAGGTGAAGGAGCCACGCTTGGCGTGGATCTACAACGCCGGCCAGCGCCGGGTGCGCCGCGCCCCGCAAGTGGCCTACGACGGGCCGGGCACCGCGGCCGACGGTCTGCGCACCTCGGACAACTTCGACATGTTCTCCGGCGCGCCGGACCGCTACGACTGGAAGCTGGTGGGCAAGAAGGAGATGTACATCCCCTACAACAGCTACAAGCTGGATTCGCCGAGCCTCAAGTATGACGACATCATCAAGGCCGGGCATATCAACCAGGACCTGACCCGCTACGAGCTGCACCGGGTCTGGGAAGTGGTCGGCACGGTCAAGCCGAGCGAGCGGCATATCTACGCCAAGCGCCACATGTACATCGACGAGGACAGCTGGCAGGTGGCCCTGGTGGATCACTACGACGGTCGTGGCCAGCTGTGGCGGGTGGCCGAAGGGCATGCGCAGTTCTATTACAACGCCCAGGTGCCGGCCTACACCCTCGAAGCGCTGTACGACATCATCGCCGGGCGCTACATCGCCCTGGGGATGAAGAACGAAGAGAAGCACAGCTTCGAGTTCGGCTTCGCCGCCAAGGCTGCCGACTATACCCCGGCCGCCCTGCGTGCAGCCGGTGTTCGGTAAGACTCAGGATACAAACGATGGCAAAAGGCGACCGATCGGTCGCCTTTTTTATGGGCGCGGATCAGCGCGCTGAATACTTCTCAACAAGCACCGGCGACAAGGCTAGGGTGAGGGCACGCAGGCTAAAACTATAAAAAGGCACGCCGCAATGACCGCCATGACCCCCTGTCCTGGATTCCTGCCTCGTTTGTCCTCCCACCACCTGTCCCGCAGCCGTCTGAGTGCCCCTCTTCTGGCATCGCCGGCGCGGGTGAAACTGCTCTGTGCGCCGGCCGGCAGCGGCAAGACGGCCTTGCTCGCCGAGTGCCTGTTGCAGGCGCCGACCGAATGCCGGGTGTGCTGGTTACCACAGGCCGGGGCGATGCAGACACCGCTGCAACTGTGCGGCGAGCTGGCGCGGGCGCTGGGCCTGGCCGCGTCGGACGAGGCTACGGTGCTGGACCACCTGGCGCATGTGCAGACCCCGACCTGGCTGTTCCTCGACGACTACTGCCGGGTCGCGGCGCCGCAGCTGGACCTGCTGCTCGACCGCCTGCTGGCGATCGGCAACCCGGCGCTGACCTGGTGGCTGGGCGGCCGCCGCCGGCCGCAATGCAACTGGCCGCGGCTGCTGCTCGACGACCAGCTCTACGAATGCACGGGGCCCGAGCTGGCCTTCACCCAGGAGGACATCGAGCGACTGCTGCGCCAACTGCCGCAACCCTTGTCGATCCACACCGCCAGCCGGATTTTCCAGCGCAGTGCCGGCTGGTGCGCCGGCGTGCGCATCGCCCTGCTCGAAGGCAGCGACCTAGCGGCCTCGCCGTGCCGACAGGGGCGGCCCAATACCCTGCTGGAATACCTGGAGCACGAGCTGTTCAGCGTGTTGCCGGCGGAACTGTCCGAGGTCTGGCATGTGCTGGCGCACCTGCCGCGTTTCAATGCGGCGTTGTGCGAGCACCTGTTCGGCGCCGGGGAGGGCGCCCAGTACCTGCGGGCGCTGCAGGAGCTGGGTTGCTTTATCGAGCCCTGGGACCCTGCGCCGGGGTGGCTGCAAGTGTTCGCCCCCCTGGCCCGGCTGATGCGCGACGAGCCCTGGCCGGCGGGACGCTCCTGGCATCGTCGGGCCTGTCAGTGGTTCGCCGCGCAGGAGGACTGGCAGGCAGCGTTCGAGCAGGCGTTGCTGGCGCAGGAATACGAAGTGGCGGTCAGCCTGTTGCAGCACTTCAGCTTCGAGCAGCTGTTCGAGCAGCAGAACGTGGTGTTGCTGTTGCGTCTGCATGAGCAGCAGGGCGACGAGTTGCTGCTCGGCAGCCCGCAGTTGGTGGGGTTGTTGACGGCGGCCTTGCTGTTCGTCGGGCGCTTTGACCAGGCGCAACATTGTGTGGCGCAGATGGCGCGTTTCGCGCCGCAGCCGACGGCCTCCGGACAGCGGCAGTTGGTGGCGCGCTGGCAGGCGCAGCAAGGGTGGCTGCTGCATCTGCAAGGGTTGATGGAACCGGCGCGGATGCATTTTCTCGAGGCGCTGACCGAACTGCCGGCCCATGCCTGGCCGACCCGCCTGCTGTGCCTTTCGGGGCTGACCCAGCAGGCCTTGCTCAGGGGCGAACTGGACGTGGCGCAGATGCTCAGCCGCGAGGCGCTGTGCCTGGCTCGGGCCCAGGATTCATTGGTGTTCGAAGCGCTGCTGGAGCTGGACCATGCGCAGTTGCTGGAGCAGCGTGGGGCGCCCCACAGAGCACAGAGCCTGCTGGACGAGGTGCAGCAATTGTTGAGTCGCCAGGCTTATCGGGTCGGTCCGCTGCTCGGTCGTATCGCCTTGCGCCGCGGGCGCCTGGCCTTGCGCCAGGGCCAGGCGGAACAGGCCGCCGGGCATTTCCAGAACGGGCTCGAGCTCTGTCTGCTCAGCCATGACAAACGCGCCTTGTACGGATTTCTCGGCCAGGCGTTTCTGGCCGCCAACCAGGGCGATTACGCCTATGCCTTTGTACGCCTGCGCGATGCCGAGCGACTGATGCAGCAACGGCAGATTCCCGACACTGTGTACCGCGCCGTGCTGCTGCAGGTCAGCAGTGTGTTCTGGTTGCAGCAGGGGCGGCCGGAACTGGTCCAGGAGGCCTTGAGGCGGGTGCTGCGTCACTACCGTGGACCGCAGGCGCGCCAGGCGCCACCGGCCAGCCTCGAGCTGATTCCGCGTATCGAGTACCTGCTGGTGCTGGCCGAGGTGTACCTGCAGCGCGCCGAGGCACCAGTGGCAAGCCTGCAGCGCCTGCTCGAACAGGCCCGGCAACGGGGCATGTTGTGCCTGCAGACCGAGTTGCACCTGGCCCTGGCCGAGGTCGCTTTCCTGCTGGGGGATCGGGCGTTGTCCGCCGGTGCCTTGCAGGAGGGGCTGGAGCTCAGTGCGCGCTGCAACCTGCATCAGGCACTGCATGAGTTGCGCCTGCGTCAGCCGCGGATGTTTGACTTCCAGCCGGTGGCCGAACTCGAAACGCCGGTACTGCTGCCGGCGGCAGGGGAGAGCCCGCTGAGCCAGCGGGAACTGGAGGTGCTGCAACTGATTGCCCTGGGCAGCTCCAACCAGCAGATTGCCGAGCAACTGTTCATTTCCCTGCACACGGTGAAAACCCACGCGCGGCGCATTCACAGCAAGCTCGGCGTGGAGCGTCGCACTCAGGCGGTGGCCAAGGCCAAGACGTTGGGGTTGATGCTGTAACCGCTGGCTCAGGTAGCGGCTACAGGTTGTCTCAGGGCTGGTAACCCATGCGCCAGCTCACCGCCTGGGACGCCGCCAGCAGGCGCTGCGCTGCCGGGCCGTTTTCGTCGGCGTGGAACAGCGAGGTCGGGCCGACCACCGTCAGCACGGCGGCGACCTTGCCGGTGGCGTCGAACACCGGCGCCGACAAGGCATCCACGCCCGGCATCAGCAGACCGTGCACATGGTGCAGGCCACGCTGGCGAATCTGCTCGCACAGGGCGGTATACACCTGATCGTCCGCCAGTGCGTGAGGCGCGTGGGCCTTGAGTTCCTGTTCGCGCAAATCGACGGTCTCGCGGTTCGGCAGGTAGGCGCCGAACACCAGCCCGGTGGACGAGCTGAGCAGCGGCAGCACCGAACCCAGTTGCGTCACCACCGTCACCGCGCGCACGGCGGGTTCGATATGCACCACGGTCGCGCCCTGGTTGCCCCATACCGCGAGAAAGCAGGTCTCGTTCAACTCATCCCGCAGCTCGGCCAGGGGCAGGGCGGCGACCTTCAACACGTCCATGCTGCCCAGCGCGGCCATGCCCACCCGCAAGGCCTCGCGACCCAGGCCATAGTGGTTGGTGGCGGTGTTCTGTTCGGCGAAACCGCTGGCGATCAGCGCTTGCAGATAACGGTGGACCTTGCTCGCCGGCATCTGCACGTGTTCGGCCAGGCGTGACAGCGAGGTGGCCGGCGACAGCTCGGCCAGCGCCTTGAGGATGTCGGTGCCGACCTCGGCCGAGCGAACTTTCTGTTTACCGTTGCTATCGCTGGTGCTGCGCGGCTTTTCCATGGAGGCGGTGTGATCCCGGGACGAATGGGCGTCTTTATAGCTTGACGGTCAATACCAATCAAATTACGTTATCCGTAATTGGATTACGATAAAAATAACGCAGGCGTGCCGAGAGCTCTTCCCATGGAGTCGCAGGCCGCTGCCAACTCCACTTCCAGGAGGCTCCATGAACCTCGATTCCACGGCGTCCGGGCTTGCGTACCAGTCGGGCTTCGGCAACCAGTTTTCCAGCGAGGCCCTGCCAGGCGCCTTGCCCGTCGGCCAGAACTCCCCGCAAAAAGCCCCCTACGGCCTCTACACCGAACTCTTCTCCGGCACGGCCTTCACCATGGTCCGCAGCGAAGCGCGGCGCACCTGGATGTACCGCATCCAGCCATCGGCCAACCACCCGGCGTTCGTCAAGCTGGATCGCCAGCTGGCGGGCGGGCCGCTGGGCGAGATCACGCCCAATCGGCTGCGCTGGAACCCGCTGGATATTCCGAGTGAGCCGACCGATTTCATCGACGGCCTGGTGAACATGGTCGCCAACTCGGCAGCGCAGAAACCGGCCGGGATCAGCATCTACACCTATCGCACCAACCGCTCCATGGAGCGAGTGTTCTTCAACGCCGACGGCGAGTTGCTGCTGGTGCCCGAACAGGGCCGCCTGCGTATCGCCACCGAGCTGGGGGTGCTGGAAGTCGAGCCGCTGGAGATCGCGGTATTGCCCCGCGGCCTGAAATTCCGCGTCGAGCTGCTGGACCCGCAGGCCCGTGGCTATATTGCCGAAAACCACGGCGCGCCTCTGCGCCTGCCCGACCTGGGGCCGATCGGCAGCAACGGCCTGGCCAACCCGCGGGACTTCCTGACCCCGGTCGCCCACTACGAAGACCTCAAGCAGCCCACCACCCTGGTGCAGAAGTTCCTTGGCGAGCTGTGGGGTTGCGAGCTGGATCATTCGCCGCTGAACGTGGTGGCCTGGCACGGCAACAATGTGCCGTACAAATATGACCTGCGCCGTTTCAACACCATCGGCACCGTCAGCTTCGACCACCCGGACCCGTCGATTTTCACCGTGCTGACTTCGCCCACCAGCGTGCACGGCCTGGCCAACCTCGACTTCGTGATCTTCCCGCCGCGCTGGATGGTGGCCGAGAACACCTTCCGGCCGCCGTGGTTCCACCGCAACCTGATGAACGAATACATGGGTCTGATCCAGGGTGCCTACGATGCCAAGGCCGAAGGTTTCGTGCCCGGCGGCGCTTCGCTGCACAGCTGCATGAGCGCCCATGGCCCGGATGGCGAAAGCTGCACCAAGGCCATCAACGCCGAGCTGCAACCGGCCAAGATCGACAACACCATGGCCTTCATGTTCGAGACCAGCCAAGTGATGCGCCCGAGCCAGTTCGCCCTGGAGTGCCCGCAATTGCAGAACGACTACGATGCTTGCTGGGCCTCGCTGCCCGCCACCTTCAACCCGAATCGGAAATAACCCATGAATCAGCCAACCATCACCCGCAGCTGGGTTGCCTCCGCCAACGATCATGCCGACTTCCCGTTGCAGAACCTGCCGCTGGGGGTGTTCAGCCTCCAGGGTTCGGCGCCACGCAGCGGCGTGGCCATCGGCGAGCACATCTTCGACCTGGAAGCGGCGCTCGACGCCGGGCTGTTCGAGGGCCCGGCCAAGGCCGCGGTGGAAGCCACCCGTGGCGGCCAGTTGAATGCCTTTTTCGAACTGGGCCGCCCGGCCCGCGCCGCCCTGCGCGAACGCCTGCTGGAGTTGCTCGGCGAAGGCAGCAGCCTGCGCGGCAAGGTCGAGGCCCAGGGCGCGAAGCTGCTGCCCCTGGCTGCCGATTGCCAGATGCACCTGCCGGCGAAGATCACTGACTACACCGACTTCTATGTCGGCATCGAGCACGCGCAGAACGTCGGCAAGCTGTTCCGCCCGGACAACCCGCTGCTGCCGAACTACAAGTACGTGCCGATCGGTTATCACGGCCGCGCGTCTACCATCCGTACTTCTGGTGCCGACGTACGCCGGCCCAAGGGCCAGACTCTGCCCGCCGGCCAGAGCGAGCCGACCTTCGGCCCATGCGCCCGGTTGGACTACGAGCTGGAGCTGGGCATCTGGATCGGCCAGGGCAACGAAATGGGCGAGCCGATTGCCATTGGCGACGCCGCCGAGCACATCGCCGGCTTCTGCCTGCTCAACGACTGGTCGGCGCGGGATATCCAGGCCTGGGAATACCAGCCGCTGGGTCCGTTCCTGTCGAAAAGCTTCATCACCAGCATCTCGCCGTGGGTGGTGACGGCCGAAGCCCTGGAGCCGTTCCGCCGTGCCCAGACGCCACGTCCCGAAGGCGACCCGCAGCCGTTGTCGTACCTGCTGGACAAGCGCGACCAGGCCGCCGGTGGTTTCGATATCGAACTGGAAGTGCTGCTGCTCACCGAGAAGATGCGCGAGCAAGGCCTGCCGGCCCACCGCCTGACCCTGAGCAACACCCAGTACATGTACTGGACCGTGGCGCAGATGGTCGCCCACCACAGCGTCAACGGCTGCCAGTTGCAGGCCGGCGACCTGTTCGGTTCGGGCACCCTGTCGGGCCCGCAAAGCAACCAGTTCGGCAGCCTGCTGGAGATCACCGAAGGCGGCAAGAAGCCGATCGAACTGGCCTCCGGCGAAGTGCGCAAATTCCTCGAGGATGGCGACGAAATCATCCTGCGCGGCCGCTGCCGCCGCGAGGGTTTCGCTTCCATCGGTTTCGGCGAATGCCGCGGCAAAATCCTGCCTGCCCGTTAAGAAGAGGTGCGCGTAATGGAGCTCTATACCTACTACCGCTCGACCGCTTCCTACCGGGTGCGCATCGCCCTGGCGCTCAAGGGCCTGGATTACCAGGCGCTGCCGGTCAACCTGCTGGTACCCGCTGGCGGTGCCAACCACCAGCCGGAATACCTGCGGATCAACCCCCAAGGCCGCGTGCCGGCCTTGCGCACCGATGACGGCGAGTTGCTGATCCAGTCGCTGGCCATCATCGAGTACCTGGAGGAACGTTATCCACAGGTGCCGCTGCTCTCCCAGGAGCTGGCGGCCCGTGCCCACGAGCGGGCGGTAGCGTTGCTGATCGGCTGCGATATCCATCCGCTGCACAACTCCAGCACGCAGAACCTGTTGCGCCAGTGGGGCTACGACGAGGCCCGGGTGCTGGAGTGGATTGGCCACTGGATCAGCAACGGCCTGGCGGCGGTCGAGCAATTGATCGGCGAGCAGGGGTATTGCTTCGGCGAACAACCGGGGCTGGCCGACACCTTCCTGATTCCCCAGCTGTACGCGGCCGAGCGCTTCAAGGTGCCATTGGACGCCTACCCGCGGATTCGCCGGGTCGCCGCCCTGGCCGCCGAACACCCGGCGTTCCAGAAGGCCCACCCGGCCAACCAGCCCGATACGCCTGCCTGACCTCTATTGCCGCTGCCACGGCCTGTGGCAGCGGCAATAGAAGATATGCCCGTAGGTGCAAGCCCGCTCCCGCACTTGAAGACGTACACAAGACCGATCATTGCCGCCCAAGAGCAATGACGGTCTGCCGGCTCCCATAACCATAAAAACCAGCAGGTACCTTGCGATGCACAATCAGATTGCCAGCTTCCGGGCGGCGCTCGACGCCCGTCCCGTGTCGCGTTATCAGTGGTTGCTTCTTCTGCTTCTGGCCCTGTTGTTGGTCACCGACGGCTACGACGCCCAGGTGCTGGGTTATGTGGTGCCGGCCCTGGCCCAGGACTGGGGCCTGGAGAAAGCCGCGTTCGGTCCGGTGTTCAGTGCCAACCTGCTGGGCCTGACCCTGGGCTCGCTGGCGGTGACGCCGCTGGCGGACCGTTTTGGCGTGCGGCGGATTCTGCTGGCCTGCGTGCTGATCTACGCCAGCCTCACCGTGATGATGGTGTTCGCCGATTCGCTGAACAGCCTGATGGTCGCGCGTTTTATCTGCGGCATCGGCATGGGCGGGGCGATGCCCAGCGCCATGGCGCTGATGTCGGAATACTCGCCACCGCGTCTGCGCACCCTGATGGTGACCCTGGCCGCCTGTGGTTTCTCCTTCGGTGGCGCGGCCGGCGGTTTTGTCGCCGCGGGCTTCATCGACAGCTTCGGCTGGCAGGCGGTGTTCCTCGCCGGCGGTGTCACGCCGTTGCTGCTGTTCCCGTTCCTGGTCTGGTTCCTCCCTGAGTCGCTGCCGCGCCTGCTGCGCGATCAGCCGCCTTATGCACGCCTGCGCAAGGTCACCGCGCGCATGTTGCCGGACTGGCAGCCACCGGCCGCCTCGGCCGCGCAGAACCAGGCCGAGCAGGGCAGCAAGCTCACGGTGATCGAGTTGTTCCGCCACGGTTATGCGCGCCCGACGCTGCTGATCTGGTCGACCTTTTTCGTCAGCCTGATCCTGCTGTATTTCATGATCAGCTGGTTGCCGTCGCTGCTGCTGGAAAGTGGCCTTGGCTTGAACGAAGCGAACCTGGTGACCTCGATGTTCCTGTTCGCCGGTACCCTGGGGGCGATCTGCATGGCCTGGTTCGCCGACCGCCTGAAACGCAAGGTACGGCTGCTCTCGGCGGTGCTGGCCGGGGCGGCGCTGTGCACCCTTCTGTTGGGCCTGAACCACGACAACCCGCGCTATCTGGTGGCCTTCGTCTTCGCCGCCGGCTTCTGCATCATCGGCGGCCAACTGACCCTCAACGCCTTCGCCAGCAACTTCTACCCGGCCCATGTGCGCGCCACCGGCACCGGCTGGGCCCTGGGCGTCGGTCGCTTCGGCTCGATCCTCGGGCCGCTGTTCGGCGGCCTGCTGCTGGCGATGCACATCCCGGTGCAGCAGATCTTTTTCTTCTGCGCGATTCCTGCGGTGATTGCGGCGCTGCTGATCATCCAGGTGCGCTCGCCGTCCGAGGCTTCTTCGGCAGGCGCGGGGCCGGCCCCGGAACTGCAGGCACCGCTCAAACCCTGAACGAGCGCGGGCTCAGCGTGCCAGATGCTTGATCATCGGCACGCAGGCCAGGGTCAGGCCACGGGGCGACTGGTACTGGGCAATCCGTTCGCCGACGAAGCCGCAGTGGCGATAGAAGTCCGCGGCGTTCAGGGTCGAGTCCAGGATCAGGTGCGGCAGGTCGGCCTGCAGTGCCAGTTGTTCGAGGTAGTCCATCATCTGCCGGCCGATCCCGCGGCCCATGTACGCCGGATCGACAAACACCGCATCGACCTGCCCCGACTCCAGGTCGAGCATGCCGCTAGCGGTGATCTGGTCGTCGATGACGGCTACGTGCCCGGTCTTCTCCAGGACCTCGATGAAGTAGTCCCCCAGGCTGCCAGCGGTCCAGACTTGCAGGTCGGCGGCGGGGTAGTGGCCGCTGCACTGGTGGTTGATGGCTTGGTTGCGAATGACGAAGACTCGTTGCGCGTCGTCGCCATGAGCTTTTCTGATCAGCATGCTGTGCCCATTCCCTGGTGTGAGCCGAGCATCCTGCCAGAGCCCGGGCGGGGCTGTCATGCCGCCCTGGCCTGGATCAGCAGCAGTCCTCAGCCGGTCAGCAGCGTGCCGTCCGCCCGTAGCAAGGGGCGTGTGGCCGTGCGCAGTTCGCTCTTCATCAATGCGCGATTGGCCGGTGTCAGGCGATCCAGGTCGTAGGTTTCTCCCAACGAGTCCCAGAGCTCCTCGAAGGTGGGCGTCCACTCAAGGTCCAGTTCCTCGAATTGCAGTGAGGTGAAGCGGTGGCCCAACAGTGCCCGCCATCCACTCTGTGACTGAGTACGGGGATCCACCAGGGGCAGGGGACGGAGCTGGTCGCGTCGGGCGGCGGCGCGCAAGGCCTGCAAGTAGCGCTGGCCCGGCTCGCCCAACAGAAAGGCCCGGCCAACGATGGCCGAGAGTTGTCCGCCCTTGGCCAGGACCCGATGGATCTCCTCCAGCACCTGTTCGATATCGCTCATCAGCATCAGGGCCAGGTGCGATACCACGGCATCGACGCTGCCGGTGGCAATCGACAGGCACTGGGCCCGCTCATTGAGCAGCACGCTGCGGTTCGCGAGGCGGGTGTGTGCTGCCTGCAGTTCGGTTGCGCTCATGTCCACGCCAATCAACCGGGCTTCGGGATACTCCCTGGCCAGCAGATCCAGCAGGAAACCGTCGCCGCAGCCAAGGTCCAGCACCCGTGCGGGAGGCTGAGCGGTGGCGAGCGTGGCCGCCAGCATCTCGTAGGATGAACCGCGCCCTGGCAGGCTCAGTCCGGAAAAGGCCGGCGGTGTGGTGCCGGGGCGACGCTGGTGAAAGTCCTGAAGAAAGCGTTCGGCGCTGTTCATGCTGTTCATCCTTGAAGCAAACGGAGAGTCGTCGCCGGGCATTGTGGCATGGGAGGCAGAGCGACCCATCAGTGGACGATGCTGTTGGGCGGCAGGTGCCCCAGGCGTTCGGTCAGGCGCAGGCGCTGGATCGGGTCTTCGCTGAGCAGCAGGGCGTGCTCCAGGTCGAAGCGTTCGGCGTTGGGGCAGTCCAGGTGCTGGTAGAGGCTGGCGCGGGCCAGGTAGTCGGAGGCGCTGCCGTTGCCCAGTTCCAGGACCCGCTCGGCATCGATCAGGGCATTGAGGTGGTCGTCGTGGCTCAGGTGCAACTGGCGCAGGTTGCGCGACAGGCGCTGGAGCATCTGCTGCGGGCTGGCCGTGGCCAGGTGCTCGGCGGCCAGCTTGATGTTCGGCCCGTACTGGCGCTCCAGCAGCTCACGGCAGTCGTTGGGGTACAGGCGGCGCCCGCCGCAGGGATCGAGCAGGTGATCGGCACCGGGGACGCGCAGTAGAAAGTGCCCGGGGAAGTTGACCCCGACCATGGGGATTTCCAGGCGCCGCGCCAGCTCCAGGGCGATCAGCCCCAACGCCAGCGGTTGCCCGCGCCGGGTGTGCAGCACCTTGTCCAGCAGCGCCGCCTGCGGGCGCAGCGGCAGGAACTCGTCCTGCTGGAAGCCCAGGTCGTTCATGCGCCGCAGCAGCGGCTGGCCCAGTTCGCTGACCGGCAGCAGCGGCAAGCCGGAGCTGACCCGCTGTTGCAGCTCCTTGAAATCCTGCAGCAACTGCTCGGTCGACACCTCTTTGTCGTGCTCGGCGGCGATCCACAGCGCCGCCTCGAAAAGGGCGGGCGGGGATTGTTGCAGGCAGGCGAAAAAAGCTTGACGCGGGTTCATCGAAATCTCCGGCGAATGCCTCGTTTTAGCCCCGTCGCGGGCGTTCGTCCAGTGCCGCACACATGCCGTAGCAGGTTATTTCCTAAAGCCTGAAAAGGTGTCCGGCTTATTCCCGCGCACTCCAGCAATTTTCATGCACAAGCCTATACTGGCGACTACAAGAAGTGATTCGGGAGCCCGACGATGTTCGCTCTCATGCAAAGCACTCGCCTTGAATCGCTGCACCTGAGCGTTGACTCGGCCACCGGGTTGAAGGCGGTGATTGCCATTCATAGCAGCCGCCTGGGGCCTGCCCTGGGAGGCTGTCGTTACCTTGCCTACCCCGACGACGAAAGTGCCGTGGTCGATGCCGTGCGCCTGGCCCAGGGCATGAGCTACAAGGCCGCCCTGGCCGGCTTGCCCCATGGCGGCGGCAAGGCCGTCATCATCCGTCCGCCCCATGTCGAAAGCCGCGCCGCGCTGTTCGAAGCCTTCGGCCGTTGCGTCGAGCAACTCGATGGCCGCTACATCACCGCCATCGACAGCGGCACCTCGGTCGCCGACATGGACTGCATCGCGCAAACCACCCAGCACGTCACCAGCACCACCGCCTCCGGCGACCCGGCACCGCATGCCGCCATGGGCGTGTTCGCCGGCATTCGCGCCACCGCCATGGCCCGCCTCGGCAGCGACAACCTCGAAGGCTTGCGGGTCGCTATCCAGGGCCTGGGCAATGTCGGTTTCGCCCTCGCCGAACAACTGCATGCCGCGGGTGCCGAGTTGCTGGTCAGCGACATCGATTCCGGCAAGGTGCAACTGGCCATGGAGCAACTGGGCGCCCACCCGATCGCCAACGAAGCCTTGCTCAGCACGCCGTGCGACATCCTCGCGCCCTGCGGGCTGGGCGGCGTGCTCAACAGCCACAGCGTGGCGCAACTGCGCTGCTCGGCGGTGGCCGGCTCGGCCAACAACCAGTTGACCAATCTGCAGGTCGCCGACCAGCTGGAAAACCGCGGCATCCTCTACGCGCCGGATTACGTGATCAACGCCGGCGGGCTGATCTACGTTTCGCTCAAGCATCGCGGTGAAGACCTGGCGACCATCACCGCCCACCTGTCGAAGATCAGCCAGCGGCTCACCGAAGTCTTCGCCCACGCCCAGGCTGAAAAGCGCTCCCCGGCGCGGGTGGCCGACGACTTGGCGGAGCGCGTGCTGTACCGCTAGGGGCGAAGGCCTTACCCGGCCATTGCGTCCTGTAGGCCCCGCGCCACAAGCGCGAGGCGCAACAACTGCACGCTGACCCGGCGTGCCAGGAGCCATGTGATGCCTCACAAGGTTGCACTTCCCTATACCCGCTATTTGTCCCCGGACGGCCAGTTGCTCGGCGACCTGCCGGCCTGGGCCGACGACTTCAATCTGCTGACCCGGCTCTACCGGCAGATGGTCCTGACCCGCCTGTTCGACCAGAAAGCCGTGGCCCTGCAACGCACCGGACGCATCGGTACCTACGCGCCGACCCTCGGCCAGGAAGCCATTGGCGTGGCCATTGGCAGCCTGATGCGACCCGAAGACGTGCTGGTGCCCTATTACCGCGACACCGCCGTGCAGCTGATGCGCGGGGTGCGCATGGAGGAGATCCTGCTGTACTGGGGCGGCGACGAGCGCGGCAGCGATTTCGTCGACCCGGCGGTGGCCGAGGATTTCCCGATCTGTGTGCCGATCGCCACCCAGGCCCTGCATGCCTGCGGCGTGGCCAGTGCGTTCAAGATCCGTGGCGAGCATCGGGTGGTGGTGACCACCTGTGGCGACGGCGCCACCAGCAAGGGCGACTTCCTCGAGGCCCTCAACGTGGCGGGCACCTGGCAGTTGCCGGTGGTATTCGTGGTCAACAACAACCAGTGGGCGATCTCGGTGCCACGGCGTATCCAGTGCGGCGCGCCGACCCTGGCGCAGAAGGCCATCGGCGCCGGCTTCCACGGCGAACAGGTCGATGGCAACGACATGCTCGCGGTGTACGACCGGGTGCAGGTGGCCCTGGAGCGTGCCCGGCATGGCAAGGGACCGGTGCTGCTGGAATGCCTGAGCTATCGCCTGGGCGACCACACCACCGCCGACGATTCCACGCGCTATCGCGCCGCGGATGAGGTCAAGCAGGCCTGGCTGGAAGAGCCGATCAAACGCCTGCAACGCTTCATGGTCGGGCAGGGCGTCTGGGAGGGAAACCGCGAGCAGGCGCTGATGGTGGAATGCCAGGCGCTGGTGCAGCGTGCTGTGGATAACTTCGAGGCGGCGGGCACCCAGGCCCCCGAGTCGATACTGGACCATGTCTACGCACAGTGGCCGGCGGCCCTGGCCGAACAGCGCGAGATGTTCCTCGAACGGCTGGCACGGCGTGCGGGAGGTAGGGACCATGAGTAACGGCACATTCAGCCTGCTGGAAGCGGTGAACCTGGCGCTGCACCGGGCCATGGCCGAGGACGAGAACGTGATTGTCCTGGGTGAGGACGTGGGGGTGAACGGTGGGGTGTTCCGCGCCACCCTGGGGCTGCGCGACAGTTTCGGCTTCAAGCGGGTGATCGACTCGCCACTGGCGGAAACCATGCTCGGCGGCCTGGTGATCGGCATGGCCGCCCAAGGCCTGAAGCCGGTGGTGGAAATCCAGTTCATGGGGTTTATCTACGCGACCATGGAGCACCTGGTGTCCCATGCCAGCCGCATGCGCAACCGCACCCGCGGGCGCATCACCTGCCCGATGGTGCTGCGCACACCTATGGGCGCGGGCATTCGCGCGCCGGAGCACCACAGCGAAAGCACCGAGGCGCTGTTCGCCCATATCCCGGGGCTGCGGGTGCTGGTGCCGTCCTCGCCGGCGCGGGCCTACGGCCTGCTGCTGGCGGCCATCGACGATCCCGACCCAGTGCTGTTCCTCGAGCCGACCCGGCTCTACCGCATGAACCCGCAACCGCTGGTGGACGACGGCAAGCGCCTGCCGCTGGACAGTTGTTTCACCCTGCGCGAAGGCAGCGACATCACCCTGGTCAGTTGGGGCGCGAGCATCGTCGAGACCCTGCAGGCTGCCAGCGCGCTGGCCGAGCAGGGCGTGTCGGCGGAGGTGATCGACGTCGCCTGCATCAAGCCGCTGGACCTCGACACCCTGGAAGCCTCGGTGCGCAAGACCGGGCGCTGCGTGATCGTGCACGAGGCGCCGCGCACCTGCGGCGTCGGCGCGGAAATCGCCGCCAGCCTCTACGAGCGGGCGTTGCTGGAATTGCAGGCGCCGATCCTGCGGGTCACCGCGCCGGACATTCCACCGCCGCTGTATCGCCTGGAGTCGCTGTACATCCCCGGCGTCGAAGACATTCTTCACGCCTGCGACAGCACCCTGAACTTCGCCTGAGGAGGCTGCGATGAAATATTTCAAACTGCCCGATCTGGGCGAAGGCCTGCAGGAAGCGGAGATCGTCGAATGGCACGTCAGGGCTGGCGATGTGGTCAAGGCCGATCAGTTGCTGGTGTCGGTGGAAACCGCCAAGGCCCTGGTGGACATCCCCGCGCCCTATGACGGCGTGGTGGCGAAAACCTACGGCGCGCCGGGTGACATCCTGCATGTCGGCGAACCCTTGCTCGGTTACGAAGGCGAGGCAGATGCCGGCACCGTGGTCGGGCGCCTCGAAGGTGGCGGGGCCAGTCAGGAAGACCGGTTTTTTGTCGGTGCCGCGCCCTCGACCCGCGAACACATGGCGGCCCGTGCCACGCCAGCGGTGCGCCAACTGGCCCGGCAACTGGGCGTGGACGTGAATGCCTTGAGCGGTTCGGCCAAGGACGGGCTGGTCACCCGCAGCGATGTGGAAAGCGCCGCGCAGCAGGAACGCGAGCGGTTCGGCGGCGACCGGCTGCGCGGGGTACGCCGCAGCATGGCGCTGAACATGGCCCGCTCCCATGCCGAGGTGGTGCCGGTGACGATTTACGGCGATGCCGACCTGCACCGCTGGGGCCAGGCCCGCGACCCGCTGATCCGCCTGGCCAAGGCGCTGGCGGCGGCCTGTGCGGTGGAGCCGGCGCTCAACAGCGCGTTCGACGGCAAGACCCTGTCGATCAAGCAGCACCAGCACCTCGACCTGGGCATCGCCGTGGACACTCCCGATGGCTTGTTCGTGCCTGTGCTGCGCAATGTCGGCCAGCGCGACGCGGCGGATCTCAAGGCAGGGGTGACGCGCTTGCGCGCCGATGTGCAGGCACGCTCGATCCCGCCCAAGGAGATGATGGGCGCGACCCTGACCCTGTCCAACTTCGGCACCCTGTTCGGCCGTTATGCCAACCCGGTGGTGGTGCCGCCGCAAGTGGCGATCCTCGCCGCCGGGGTGATCCGCGACGAGCCGGTGGCCGTGAACGGCGCGGTGGCGGTGCATCCGCTGCTGCCGCTGTCCCTGACCTTCGATCATCGGGTGGTCACCGGTGGCGAGGCGGCACGGTTTTTCAAGGCGTTGGTCGAAGCGCTGGAGCAACCCGAGCTTTAGTTTTCCACAGGCATGAAAAAGGCCCTGAGCCAAAGACTCAGGGCCTGTTCAATTCGAGCCTGCTTACTTGGCGGCTTTGCTCGCCTTGGCGGGCTTGGCCGGTGCTGCGGGTTCAGCGGCTTCGGGCGCTGCCAGCGGAGCCTCTGGCTCGGCCGCCGCAACCGGCGCGCTGAGCAGTTCGGACAGGGCGTCCGGCTGGCTCTTGAAGGCCTTGGCGAACACATCGCGGTTCTTCGCCATGTAGATCCCGGCCTCTTCCACCTGCTGCTCGCTCAGGGACGGCACAGCTTTTTGCAACACTTGCGCCAGCAATTCAGCCAGTTCGAGCATTTTGTCATGACGGTCAGCTTCGGCTTTATCCATGAACAAGCGCTCCAGATCTCGGCTGCTGCGGTATACCACTTCGACGGCCATTCACCACCTCACATGCCTTCACGATAATGGGTCTTTGCTACTACTGTATTTATATACAGCACGCAGGATAAGCGAATCCTGCTGCTTTGAATAGTGGCTTTTTAATCTAGCCGGGTTTCAGGGTTTGTCAGGTGATCCGCCTCGATCCCACCTCGGGCAAGCAGACGCGTGTGCTTCTGTAGGAGCGAGGCTTGCCCGCGAAGACGCCCTTGAGAGCACCACAGAAGTGTCCAGTCGACCCCGGCCGCCATCTCATTCCCCAGACGCTGGCCTTTTTTCTGCATGCAGAACAACCGTCACGTCCAACCCGCATCATCCGGTCGAGTCGACCTAAGGAAAAACCATCGTGAAAATCAATTGGGCCGAGAAACTGCGGCAGAACGTCCATCAGTTGGCCGAGTCCCTGGGCAACCTGTTCGTCGAGACCTTTCACTACCTGGCGCTGTTCGCCATCGGCGCGGTGACGGCCTGGGCGGCGGTGATGGAATTTCTCGGGATGCTCGAAGAAGGTCATATCAAGATCGATGACATTCTCCTGCTGTTCATCTACCTCGAACTGGGCGCCATGGTCGGCATCTACTTCAAGACCAACCACATGCCGGTGCGCTTCCTGATCTACGTGGCGATCACTGCGCTGACCCGCCTGCTGATCTCCAACGTGTCGCACCACAACCCGCCGGACCTGGGGATCATCTACCTGTGTGGCGGCATCCTGCTGCTGGCCTTCTCCATCCTGGTGGTGCGCTATGCCTCGTCGCAGTTCCCGTCGGTGAAGATCGAACACCCGCAACGCAAGGTCGGCGCGGGTTCCAGCGAGCACCCTGAAGTCGAGAAGGGCGAGCTTTAAATCGCCAGGGTCAGGGGCGGCCGGTTAGCGGGCCGGCCCTTGGCGGTCGGCAGCGGCAGCTTGAAGCTGTCGCTGTTGGTCATGGCTTCGAGGATGGCCACGGCGCTGTGGCCCTGCTCGATGGCGATGCCGAACTGAATGCTTTGCACCAGGCGTTTGAGTCGCTGCGGATCGTTGCGCTGCTCGGCGCTGATCATGCGTTTGGCCACGACCCGGCCGGCCTTGGACAGGGTCAGCATGATGCTGCCGTCCAGGCCCTGGATGCTCAGGTTGACCCGGTATTCCGGGGCGAAGGCATCGGTAATCAGCTGAAAGGGGTTGTCCATGTGCGTCACCGCTTGATTGGATCGTGCAGTCATTGACCGGCCGGGATCGGGATTAGTTCGCATGTCCAGACCACTGGCAGGCCGTTCGCTGAGGTTTGTTAACGTCCGTATTCCTCAGGTCTTGCAAAGCAAAGGGCATGCCGGGAAAACCGCCGACCAATAAACCCGGGGGCGAAAAAAAACGGACCAAATGGTCCGTTTTTCTTTGGCTACCCGTTTCAGGGCATGAACGAATAAATGATCGCTGACAGTGCGATCAGGCCGATCAGCACCACGAACAGATTCGACAGCTGCCCCGAGTACTGGCGCAGCGACGGCACCCGCCGGATCGCGTACATCGGCATCAGGAACAACAGGCAGGCGATCACCGGCCCACCCAGGGTTTCGATCATGCCGAGGATGCTCGGGTTGAAGGTGGCCACGGCCCAGCAGGTCAGGACCATGAACAGCGCGGTGCAACGCTCCAGCCAGCGCGACGACAGGCTCCGGCCACGGCTGCGCAGGCTTTTCACGATCAGCCCCTGGAAACCTTCGCTGGCGCCGATGTAGTGGCCGAGGAAGGATTTGGTGATCGCCACCAGTGCGATCAGTGGCGCCGCGTAGGCGATCACCGGGGTCTGGAAGTGGTTGGCCAGGTACGACAGGATCGAGATGTTCTGCGCCTTGGCCGCGGCCAGGTCGGCGGGCGACAGGGCCAGCACGCAGCTGAAGCAGAAGAACATCACCGTCAGCACCATCATGCCGTGGGCCACGGCGAGGATGCCGCTGCTCTTGCGTTCGGCCTGGGCACCGTAGTGGCGCTTCTGGTCGACGGCGAAGGCCGAGATGATCGGCGAGTGGTTGAACGAGAACACCATCACCGGGATCGCCAGCCATAGGGTCTTGAGGAACAGCGGCATGGACATGCCGTCATTGGCCGAAGCGAAGAAGGCACCGTTCCAGTTCGGGATCAGGCTGAGGGCCAGCAACAACAGCGCGGCGACAAAGGGATAGACCAGCACGCTCATGGCCCGCACGATCACGCCCTGGCCGCAACGCACGATGGCCATCAGGCCGAGGATCAGCACCAGGGACAGGATCGCCCGCGGCGGTGGCGTCATGTGCAGCTGGTGTTCCATGAAGCTACCCAGGGTGTTGGTCAGCGCCACGCTGTACACCAGCAGGATCGGGAAGATGGCGAAGAAGTAGAGCAGGGTGATCAGCTTGCCGGCGCCGATGCCGAAGTGTTCTTCCACCACCTCGGTGATGTCGCCGGAGCGCCCGGACAGGACGAAGCGGGTCAGCCCGCGGTGGGCGAAGAAGGTCATCGGGAAGGCCAGCAGTGCCAGCACGATCAGCGGCCAGAAGCCGCCGACCCCGGCGTTGATCGGCAGGAACAGGGTACCGGCGCCGATGGCGGTGCCGTACAGGCCGAGCATCCAGGTGGTGTCGTGTTTGCTCCAGCCCTGGCTGGTGGTCGTGGTGTCGCGGGCAGTCTCTACAGCGGGGTTTTCGGCAGCGGGTGTTCGTACATCGGTCATCGGTATTGCCTCGTTATTATTTTTGCTCGGGCTCACGTGGGGCGGACAGTCAGGCCGTTTGAAAACGTAGCGAGCGAAGACAAGACAAGGCAAAAACAGGCGAGGAAGCGGAGTTTAGGCACCTAAATGAGCATTCCGAGCCTGTTTTTAACGCAGTATTGTCGAGCGCAGTAGTTTTCATACGGCCTGGGGGAGGCTGATCAGCATTCCACCCAACTCACGGCCAGGCCGCCCCGTGAAGTTTCTTTGTATTTGTCGTGCATGTCGGCGCCGGTATCGCGCATGGTGCGGATCACCCGGTCCAGGGAAATGAAGTGTTTGCCGTCGCCGCGCAGGGCCATCTGGGTGGCGTTGATCGCCTTCACCGCGGCGATTGCGTTGCGCTCGATGCAGGGCACCTGCACCAGGCCGCCGACCGGGTCGCAGGTCAGGCCGAGGTTATGTTCCAGGCCGATTTCGGCGGCGTTTTCCAGCTGTTCCGGCGTGGCCCCGAGCACCTCGGCCAGGCCCGCCGCAGCCATCGCGCAGGCCGAGCCCACCTCGCCCTGGCAGCCGACTTCGGCGCCGGAGATCGAGGCGTTTTTCTTGCAGAGGATGCCCACTGCGGCGGCGCCGAGGAAGAAGTCGATCACGTCGTCGTCCGACGCTTCGGGGTTGAACTTCATGTAGTAATGCAGCACTGCCGGGATGATCCCCGCCGCGCCGTTGGTCGGTGCGGTGACCATGCGTCCGCCGGCGGCGTTTTCCTCGTTCACCGCCAGGGCGAACAGGTTGACCCACTCCATGGCCGACAGGGTCGAGCTGATGACGTTGGGCTTGCCGATTTCCAGCAGGTTGCGGTGCAGCTTGGCCGCGCGGCGCGGCACATCCAGGCCGCCGGGCAGGGTGCCTTCGTGGCGCAGGCCCTGCTCGACGCATTCGCGCATCACCGACCAGATGTGCAGCAGGCCGCTGCGGATTTCGGCATCGCTGCGCCAGGCCCGTTCGTTGGCCATCATCAGTTCCGAGACCCGCAACTGGTGCCGTTGGCACAGGGCCAGGAGTTCCACGGCGCTGTTGAAGTCGTAGGGCAGCTCGACGCTGTTGGCCGCCGGGGCACCTTCGGTCACTTCGGCTTCTTCGACGATAAAACCGCCGCCCACCGAGTAGTAGGTCTGCTGCCACAACGGGCCGTCCGCGGCGAAGGCCGACAGTGACATGGCATTGGGGTGGTAGGGCAGGCTTTCGTCGAGCAGCAGCAGGTCGCGCTGCCAGTCGAAGGCGATGCTCGAGCGCCCGCCCAGGCTCAGCTCGCCGCTTTCGCGCAGTTGCTGGATGCGCGGGCCGATGCTGCTTGGGTCGATGCTGTCGGGCCATTCGCCCATCAGGCCCATGACGCAGGCGCGGTCGGTGGCATGGCCGACGCCGGTGGCGGACAGCGAGCCGTACAGGCGGATTTCCACCCGCTGCACCTGCGCCTGCAACCCTTGCTCGAACAGCCCCTGGGCGAAGGTCGCGGCGGCGCGCATCGGGCCGACGGTGTGGGAGCTGGACGGGCCGATACCGACTTTGAAGAGATCGAAAACACTGATAGCCATGCTAAAGCCTTACAAGCAATGGAAGAGAAATCGCTGCCATTTTTTGTAGGCCGAGCGTTAGGTCGGCGATACTGCCTAGCTCGGTCAATACTGACCAACGAATTTTCCTAAGACAGCCTTTAGCAGGACTAAACGATGAGTCGTCAGTTTCATGCCCAGACCTACGTCTGGCTGCATGTGTTTTCCTGTGCCGCGCGGCACTTGTCGTTCACCCGTTGCGCGGAAGAACTGCACATCACCCCGGGGGCGGTCAGCCAGCAGATCCGCCTGCTGGAAGAGCGGCTCGGCTTTCGCCTGTTTCACCGGCGCGCCCGTGGGGTGGAACTGAGCGCCGAAGGGCAGCGGCTGGCGATCACGGTGAACGAGGCCTATGGCAGCATCGACGCCGAACTGCGCCGGCTGGATGCCGGAATGATCAGCGGGACCTTGCGCCTGCGCTCGATCCCGTCGTTTCTCGGCAAGTGGCTGACCCCGCGTTTGCCCAGGCTGCAGCAGCGTTTTCCGGACATTCAGCTGCGGCTGGTGGCCGAGGACAGCAGCGTGGCCTTGCATGAAGGCGATTTCGACCTGGCCATCGACCTTAACGACGGCAGTTATCCGGGGTTGTTATCCACAGCCCTGCTGGACGAGCAGATCTTCCCGGTCTGTGCCCCGGGCCTGTTGCGCGGACGGCCGCCGCTGCACGGTCCGGCGGACCTGGTGCATTTCCCGTTGCTGCACGACATCACCGCCTGGCGCGGCAGCTATGAGTACGCGGAGTGGGAGTTCTATCTCAATGCCATCGGCTTCGAGGGCGCGGATGTGCGGCGCGGGCACACCTTCAACCGCAACCACCTGACCATCGAGGCGGCGACTGCCGGGATGGGGGTGGCGATTGCCCGACGTACCCTGCTCAACGATGAACTGGAACGCGGCACCCTGATCGTGCCGTTTGGCCTCGCGGTGCCCAATCACAAGCGTTATGTGCTGCTGTATGCGCCGGGCGCGCTGAGCCATCCGGGCGTGCGCGCGGTGCACGACTGGCTGGTGGAAGAGGCGGAGATATTTCGCGGTTTGCACCCGCTGGGAGGGGGGCACGGGTAAGCAGAAAGGACAGGGGAGTGGGGCGACCCAACTCCCGACATTAACAGCGCTTTTGCGCTTTGTCCGGCTTTATTTGCGAATAGATATTTATCTTTTTTAAGGGGTTGAATTGTTCTGCGCTCTGCCCAACTCTGTAAGCAAGAGGCCGCAAAAAGTACGCCCTCAGGGGCACGCGGTTCCTCTCGCGAGCTAGCTGAAATAAGGGAAGAACTATGCAAATCCAGGTCAATAGCGATAACCATATTCAAAGCAGCATCCGACTGGAGGAGTGGGTACGTACTACCATTGAGAGCACGCTCGAACGCTACGAGGAGGACCTGACCCGAGTCGAGGTTCATCTGCGGGACGAGAACGGCGACAAGCCCGGTCCCCACGATTTGCGCTGCCAACTGGAGGCGCGGCCAAAAGGCCATCAACCGATTTCCGTGACCCATAAAGCCGAATCCCTGGAACTGGCCATCGAAGGAGCGGCCACCAAGCTGGAGAATTCCCTGGAACACCTGTTCGGCCGGTTGCGCAACAAGCGCGCCGCGGCAGCGCCAAGCGCCCGCGCCGGTCAGGCCGACGCCTTGCTTGAAGAGGAATTCCTGGAAAACGAACAGGCCGCGCTCAATAGCTGACGGCTGAAACACTCCACAAAGAAGTACTCAACAAAAAGGGCCTGCAAATGCAGGCCCTTTTTTTGTGCCGCGTTTCTGTAGGAGCGAACGGGCGGCGATCCGACTTGCTCGCGATGGCGTTCGGACTGACACACCGCGGCGTCTGCATCGCGGGCAATCGAGCGTCGACCGGCCGCTCCTACAGACGCGGGGCAAGGCGCGTTGCTGGCGATGGCCGTGGATCAGAATGCCACAGAGGTCTGTACGTACAAGGTCCGTGGTTCGCCCACGTATTTGCCTTTGTTGTTGTCGTCGAACGAGCGGGTGAAGTACTGGTGGTTGAAGATGTTCTTCACCCCGACCGCTACGTTGAGGTCCGACAGTTGCGGGCCGAAGTCGTAGGCGGCGCGGCTGCTGAACAGCATATAGCCGGGAATCCGCCCGGTGCTGCCGTCGGCGCTTTCGGCGGAGGTGTTGGCGTTGTCGGCGAACTGGCTGCTCTGGTAGCTGCTGTCGAAGTTCAGCTTCCACGGGCCTTCGGTGTAGCCGATGCCGAGGGTGCCCTTGTGCTTGGACGAGAACGGCACGCGGTTGCCCTTGTTCGGCCCGTCTTCCCGAATGGTGGCGTCGACGTAGGCGTAGGTGGCATACACATCGAAACCGGCCAGCGCCGGGCTCAGGCCGTCCAGCGCGTAATTGACGCTGGTCTCGATGCCCTGGTGACGGGTTTCGCCCCGGGCGATCACCGAGTCGTTGGTCTGGTTGCTGTCGTACTGGTTGTCAAAGTTGATCAGGAACGCGCCGATCTCCGCCCGCAGGCTGCCGTCGTCATAGCGGGTACCCACTTCCCAGGTGCGGGCCTTCTCCGGTTTCACTTCGCCGCTGCTCACGCGGTTGGGCATCTGGCTGTACTGCACGCTGCCGAACGAACCCTCGGTGTTGGCGTAGAGGTTCCAGCTGTCGGTCAGGTGGTACATCACGTTCAGCGCCGGCAGCGCGGTGTTGTAGTCGCCCTTGTATTTGACGTTGGTCAGATTGTTGGTCTGCTGGGACTCGATCATCTCGTAGCGGATGCCCGGGGTGAGGGTCCACTTGCCGATGTCGATGCGGTCGTCGACGAAGAACGCATTGGCCTCGGTGCCGCCGCGGGTATCGCGGTCGTTGCGGCTGCTGGTGTTCGGAAGTTGCTGGTTGGCGCTGATCGGCGTGCGGTAGCGCAACTCGTGCCCGGCTTCGTTGATGTAGCGGTAGCCGATGCCCAGCTCATGGCTGGTCGGCCCGAGGTCGAAGCCCTGGGCGAAGCGGGTTTCGACGCCGCGCACCCAGTATTCGCGTGGCGACAGCGAAAGGAAGCTGCCCTGGTCCAGGTAGCCGCTGCGCAGGGTCTTGGTGAAGAAGCTGTTGACGGTGAATTCGCGGCGATCTTCCTGGTAGCGGTAGCCGAAGTTGATCAGCGTACGGCGGCCCCAGAACTTGTCGTACGGGCGGGTCGACTGATACGGGTCGGCCTTGTAGTCGGCAACGTTGAGGCCACCGGGCATGTCCGCCTCGCCCTCGTAGTACTGGGCCATGGCGTTGAAGCTGTTGGCGTCGTCGAGCTGGTAGTGGCCCTTGAGGATCAGGTCGTCGATCTGCGTGTCGCTGTGTTCGCGCCAGTCGCCGCCACGGGTGCCGGAGTACAGCAGGGCGCCGCCCAGGCCGTTGTCGGCGGTGCCGCCGGCCAGCAGGTTGCCGGTGGTCTTGAAGCCGTCGTGGCTGGAGGACGGGCTGGTCTCGGTCTGGAAGCCGCCCTTGACCGTGGGCGCGTCGGGGATGGCGCGGGTCACGAAGTTGACGATACCGCCGACGTTCTGCGGCCCGTAGCGCACGGCGCCACCGCCACGTACCACGTCCACGGCGTCCATGTTGCCCATGCTGACCGGGGCGAAGGACAGCTGCGGCTGGCCATAGGGCGCGAAGGGCACTGGAATGCCATCCATCAGCACCGTGGAGCGCGAGGCCAGGCGCGGGTTGAGCCCGCGAATGCCGAAGTTCAGCGCCATGTCGTGGCTGCCGGTGCCGTTGTTTTCCGGGGCGTTGACCCCGGGAATGCGGTTGAGCACATCGCGGGCCTGGGTCGCGCCCTGGCGTTCGAATTCTTCGCGGCGGATCACGTCACGGGCACCCGGGTGTTCGAATACATTGGTCTGCGCCGCATCGCCCAGCCAGTCGCCGACCACGCTGGACGCGCCCAGCTCCAGGGCCGCCGGTGCGCCCTCGGCGCTTATCGGTTGCAGGCTGAAGGCATTGCCGCCTTCGGCGCGGGCCTGCAGGCCGGTGCCCTTGAGCAAGGCATTCAGACCCTCTTCGGTGGTGTAGCTGCCTTCCAGGCCCTGGCTCTGCACGCCGCTGGCGACCTGGGAGCCGAAGGAAATCAGCACCCCGGCTTCACGGCCGAACTGGTTCAGGGCGTTTTCCAGCGACGATGCCGCGATGTGATAGTCACGCGCCGGGCCGTCGGCGGCCATGGCCAGCGGCAGGGCGGCCAAGCTCAGGCTGGCGCCCAGCAGCAACTGGCGCAGGGTACGGGCAAGGGGCGTAAGGCGGGTGGGATGCTGGGGCATGGACATCGATCCTGAGAAGGTTGCAGTCAAGGGGGCTTTCCTTCTCTGTCACGCGAGTGCTGGAAAACGGCTCACACAAAATGAAAAAAACTGGCGTTGGGGAAAAAACATTGAATCGGCGCCGTCAGGCGCGGGCCTCGACCGTGACCCAATAACGGGTGAAGCGCCTGACCTTCACCGGCAGGCTGATTTCCAGCAGGTCGAGAATCCGTTCGCTGTCGTCCAGTGGATAACTGCCGGAGATCAGCAGGTCGGCGACCCGTGGATCGCAGTTGAGCTGGCCGCGACGGTAGCGCCCCAACTCGTCGAGGAAGTCCGCCAGGCGCATATGGGCGGCCACCAGCATGCCCTCGCTCCAGGCGCCGCTGCCGGCGTCCAGCGACCGCGGGTTTTCCCAGGTGCTGCGGGTGAAGCTCAATTGTTGTCCCTTGTTTACCAGCAACGGCGTTCCCGAATAATCCGACGGGCTGAGGCTGACGTTGCCTTCGAACACCGCCAGCTGGGTGCGCTGGCTGAACTGGCGCAGGTTCAGCCGTACGCCTTGCGGGCGTAAAACACCCTGGGCGCTCTGTATCAGCAGCGGCCGGCTGTCAGCCGCAGTGGTCAGCAGAATCTCCCCGGCCAATAGCCGGATCAGCCGTTGCTGGCCGTCGAAACTCACGTCCACCGCGCTGTCGGTATTGAGCTGCAACTGGCTGCCATCGCTCAGTTGCAGTTTGCGCCGCTGGCCCACCGGGCTGCGGTAGTCGGCCATCAGCGGGGGCAGCGGATTGTGTTCGCGCAAGCCCCAGGCCGCAGCGGAACCGGCGCCGAGAATCAGCAGCAGTTTCAGCGCCTGGCGCCGGCTGGAGGACTTCGGCGCGTTGAGCGCGGCATGGGCCAGGGGCGAAGACAGGCCGCGCAGCCGCGAATTGACCCGCTGGATATGCTCCCAGGCGCGCTGATGTTCGCTGTGGGCGTCGTGCCACTGCTGCCAGGCCAGTTGCTGGCGTGGGCTGAGCGGCCCCGCCTGCATTTCGATCAGCCAGTGCACGGCCTGTTCGGCGACCTGGGCGCCGATGTCCGGCGGGCGGGGAAGGGCGGCGTTCATAGGGTTGGGTTCATGGCGTGGTTCACAGGGCGAAGTAGCAGCGCAGGGCTGCCTTGTGCAGGTGGCGCTTGACCGTGGCGATGGATATCCCCAGTTCGCGGGCGATCTCGCCGTGTTTCAGGCCATCGACCTGGGCCAGCAGGAACGCGTGTTTCACCAGGCGCGGCAAACCGTCGAGCAACTGGTCCAGCTCCAGCAGGGTCTGCAGGATGATCGCCTTGTCCTCCTCGGATGGCGCCAGCAGTTCCGGCATCTGCGCCAGCGTCTCGAGGTAGGCCCGTTCCAGGTCCTGGCGCCGGTAGTGGTTGTACAGCACCCGCTTGGCGATGGTGGTGAGGAACGCCCGTGGCTCGACGATCGACGGCGTTTCCCGGGCGCTGAGCACCCGCATGAAGGTGTCCTGGGCCAGGTCGGCGGCGCTGTCGGGGCAGCCGAGCCGACGCCGCAACCAGCTGTTCAACCAGCTGTGATGGGCGTGATAGAGGACTTCGACGGTAGAGGAGTGAGCCAAGCCGAACGCTCCGGCAGCATGAAAATGCTTAAGAGAACAAGAATTGTTCGCATTGTAGTGGCCCGGCATGGCATTGGGCAATCAACCCGGACCGGCGGAAGATCCCGCGGCGGGTCAGTGATTTTTTGCACATGAGAATATTTATCATTAATATTGCGCCGACTTGAGTCCGGGTGGGGTATTTCCTGCGCCGGGCGGTCCTGGTTTCAAGGTCGAAACATGAAAAGCAAAGTTGCTGCGATTCCCTCTTCCTATCGTCTGGCCGTGACGTCGCGGGTGCTGGCCGCGGTGTTCGGCGGTTACCTGCTGGCGGCGTTGTCCAGCGTCTGCATGACCCTGTTGCTCCCCATCTCCCGCGCCGATGCGGTGTTCGGCAGCATGATGGCGTCCTTCCTGTTCTATCTGGTGGCGGTGCTCTGGTGTTTTGCCTGCCGCACGGCCTGGCAGGCCTGGTTCGGGTTGCTGCTGCCGGCGCTGGTGCTGGCGGCGATTTGCGCGTTGGCGTACTGGATGAATCTCTCATGAAGGAGGGATTTCGCCAGTCCATGGCCTGGTTGCACACCTGGGCCGGACTGGTATTCGGCTGGCTGCTGCTGGCGATTTTCCTGACCGGCACCCTGGCCTACTTCAAGGACGAAATCAGCCACTGGATGCAACCCGAAGTGCCGTCGCGCTCGGTCAGCAACGAAACCAGTGTGATCCTCGCCCAGAGCTACCTGCAGCAGCACGCCCAGGGCGCCTCGCGCTGGTTCATCAACCTGCCCGATGCCCGTGAGCCGGGCCTGTCGGTGATGTGGCAGTTTCCGGGCAAGCCCGGCGAGCGCGGCGCTTTCACCCAGAAGCTGCTGGACCCGGCCACCGGCGCCGAGCTGCAGGCCCGCGACACCCGCGGCGGCGAGTTCTTCTACCGCTTCCACTTCCAGTTGCAGATGCCTCATCCGTGGGGCCGCTGGTTGTCCACCGCGGCGGCTATGGTGATGTTCGTCGCCTTGATCAGCGGCATCATCACCCACAAGAAAATCTTCAAGGACTTCTTCACCTTCCGCCCCCGCAAGGGCCAGCGCTCCTGGCTCGACGGGCACAACGCGGTGGGCGTGCTGGTGTTGCCGTTCCACCTGATGATCACCTACAGCAGCCTGGTGATCTTCATGGCGATGGCCATGCCGGCCAGCATCCTGGCCACCTACGGCGACGACACTC
>NZ_JACNAC010000028.1:0-78297 GCF_017349775.1 Pseudomonas sp. GW460-12-10-14-TSB1 | reverse complement strand
GCGGTGACTGGTCTGGCGCTTTCGCGGGCAATCGAGCGTCGACCGGCCGCTCCTACAGAAGAATGCGCGCGTCTGTAGGAGCGAGCGGGCGGCGATCCGACTTGCCCGCGAATCGGCGGCTCTGCCAGCACCGAGGCAATGGACATTGCACAGGCAAAAAATCCTCTTTCACGCTGAGCTGATTCGACCTCCCCCACCCGCTTCGCCGCCGTCACCCGGCTGTCACACACATCTGCTGTGCTGGCGCGCATTGCTTCTTCGCCAAAGGATCGCGGCCATGTTCTCAGTGCTCAAACCCCACCGATGGAAACTCGCCACCCTGCTGCTGGCGGCCAATCTCGGCCTGCTCCTGCACCTGGCCTGCGGCGAGTTGAAGGCGGTCAGCGAATGGGTCTGGCTGGACATCGTCGGCGAAGGCGGCACCGCCCTGCTGGCCCTGATCTGGCTCGGCCTGGTGCTGAAAAGCCGCCCGGCGGGACGGGTCACCAACTACCTGGCGCTGGGCCTGAGCTGCATCTTCTTCTCCTGGTGGATCGACAGCCTCGACGAGTTCATCCGCCTGCCCGACAGCATCACCTGGGACCACTGGCTGGAGTCCGGGCCGATGCCAGTGGGCATGGTCCTGCTGACCATCGGCATCTACCACTGGCACCGCGAACAGCTGGCGATCAGCGCACAGATGGAAAAACGCGAGCGGCTGTTCCGCGAGCACCGGCTGTTCGACAAGCTCACTCCGCTGGGCGGCGCCGACTACCTCAAGCGCCAGCTGGCCGACAGCCTGCAGGACAGCCAGCGCCAGCAGCAGCCGCTGTCGCTGCTGGCCCTGGACCTGGACAACTTCGCCGCGCTCAACCAGGACTTCGGCCATGCCGAGGGCGACGCGGTGCTGCAGGCGCTGAGCCATTTGCTGCTGCTCAACCTGCGTCGCCAGGACCTGCTCTGCCGGCTGGCCGGCGACCGCTTCGTGGTGCTGCTGCCGAACACCGGCGAAAGCCAGGCGTGGCTGCTGGCCCAGGAGCTGCGCCAGGCAGTGCAGAGCCTGGCGCACAAAAGCCGCCAGCACGGCGAACGCTTGCAGCTCTCAGCCTGCACCGCGGTGGTGATGGCCCTCGACGAGACCCCGGAAGTCCTGCTCAAGCGCCTCAACCTGGCCCTGGCCCGGGCCAAGCAGCCGCTGGCGAAAAGCGCCTGAGGCCCGGCCATGACCCTGAAAACCCGTTGGTACGAGAACGACAGCCGTTTCATTCCCGGGCATTACCAGCCGGCCTGCCTGATCGACCTGGCACTGTCGCGGGACATCGACAGCCATCGCCTGCTGCGCGGCACCGGGCTGTTCCACGAGGACATCCTGGCCGGCCAGACCCGCCTCAGCCCGCAGCAGTTTCTCGGCCTGATCGGCAACAGCCGGCGCCTGCTGGACGCCGACGACAGCAGCTTCCTGTTCGGCCAGCGCCTGCTGCCCGGGCACTACGGCGCCGCCAGCCACGCCCTGCGCCATGCGCAGAACCTGCACCAGGCCCTCGACACCCTGGTGCAGCAACAGGCGCTGCTCAGCCCGCTGGCCAGCCCGCGTTTGCTGCTGGATGACAGGCACGCCTACTTCTACTGGCTGGACAGCTGCGGCGCCGGCGAACAGTGGCGCTTCCTGCTGGAGGCCAGCATGACCTCGCTGGTGGCCATGAGTCAGTGGCTGAGCGGCCAGCGCCTGCCCTGGGAATGCAGCTTCAGCCATGCCGAGCCGCGTTATGTCGAGCAGTACTGGGTGCACCTGAGCGAGCACACCCAGTTCAAGCGGCCCATGGACCTGATGCGCATCCCCCGTGAATTCCTCACCCAGCCCTGGCCCAACGCCTCGGCCACCGCCGGCCAGGTGGCGCGCCAGGAAGCCCTGGGCCAGCTCGAGCACCTGGGTTTTGCCTCAAGCTTTCTCGACTGCGTCTACCGCTACCTGCAAGCCCAGGTGCGCCAGGCACCGAGCCTGGAGCAGACGGCCCAGGCCTTTGGCATGAGCCCGGCCACCCTCAAGCGCAAGCTGCACAAGCACGACAGCGGTTTCCAGCAGCAGGCGGACCTGGTGCGCAAGCACGTGGCGCTGTACCTGTACCGGATCAAGGGCCTGAGCAACGAGGAAGTCGCCGAGTACCTGAGCTTCAACGACGCGGCGAATTTCCGCCGCTCATTCAAACGCTGGACCGGCAGCACACCCAAGCTGATCCGCCAATTGTTCAGCGCCGGTTGAAACAAAGGCTGTTTTTCCAAGGGAAAAAGCGGCTACTCTTGGCCCAAAGAACCACACCATCACACCTCTGCTGCACGACTTTCCGCCATTTTGGCCCAGCTTTTTGCTAAAGACCCGAGACATCAAGGCGTATACCCGTAGAAACAAGCCTTGAAGACCCGTCTCGCCCGTCAGCGCCGGTACGCTATCCAGCCCGCCGGTGCATTGCCCATTGCCATTACGGAATAGAGTCATGACCACAGCCCATCTGTTGAACACGCTGTTTCCCGTCGCCGCCGACATCCCCGAGCAGTACCGCCTGGACGGCCAGGTCGAGCAACGCGAGTACCTGGTCGACGGTCAATTGCAGACCTGGAACGGGCCCCTGGCCCGGGTGCGCAGCCCGGTGTACCTGGACACCGCCAATGGCGACGAACAAGTGATTCTCGGCAGCACCCCGCTGCTCGACGCCGACACCGCGCTGACCGCCCTCGACGCCGCCGTGCGCGCCTATGACCGAGGCCAGGGCGCGTGGCCGACGATGCGCGTGGCCGAACGCATCCAGCACGTCGAAGCCTTCCTCGGGCGCATGCGCGAACAGCGCTCGGCGGTGGTCAAGCTGCTGATGTGGGAAATCGGCAAGAACCTCAAGGACTCGGAAAAAGAGTTCGACCGCACCTGCGACTACATCGTCGACACCATCAACGCCCTCAAGGAACTCGACCGCCGCTCCAGCCGCTTCGAGCTGGAGCAGGACACCCTCGGCCAGATCCGCCGCGTGCCACTGGGCGTGGCCCTGTGCATGGGCCCGTACAACTACCCGCTGAACGAGACCTTCACCACCCTGATCCCGGCGCTGATCATGGGCAACACCGTGGTGTTCAAGCCGGCCAAGTTCGGCGTGCTGCTGATCCGCCCGTTGCTGGAAGCCTTCCGCGACAGCTTCCCGGCCGGGGTGATCAACGTGATCTACGGCAGCGGCCGGGAAACCGTCAGCGCCCTGATGGCCAGCGGCAAGATCGATATCTTCGCCTTTATCGGCACCAACAAGGCCGCCAGCGACCTGAAGAAACTGCACCCCAAGCCGCACCGCCTGCGCGCGGCCCTGGGCCTGGACGCGAAAAACCCCGGCATCGTGCTGCCGGAGGTGGACCTGGATAACGCGGTCAACGAGGCGATCACCGGCTCGCTGTCGTTCAACGGCCAGCGCTGCACCGCGCTGAAAATCCTCTTCGTCCATGAAACCCTGGTCGATGCCTTCATCGAGAAATTCAACGCCAAGCTGCTCAGCCTCAAACCCGGCATGCCGTGGGAACCGGGAGTGGCGCTGACGCCGCTGCCGGAGTCGGGCAAGGTCGATTACCTGCATGCTCTGGTGGCCGACGCCATCGACAAGGGCGCCAAGGTGGTCAACCCCGGCGGCGGCGAAGCGCGGGCGTCGTTCTTCTACCCGGCGGTGCTGTACCCGGTGAACAGCCAGATGCGCGTGTACCAGGAAGAGCAGTTCGGGCCGGTGGTGCCGATCGTGCCGTATCGCGACCTGGAAACCGTGATCGACTACGTCCTGGAATCGGACTTCGGCCAGCAGCTGAGTATCTTCGGCACCCAACCGGCACAAGTCGGGCGGCTGGTGGACGCCTTCGCCAACCAGGTCGGGCGGATCAACCTCAACGCCCAGTGCCAGCGCGGCCCGGACACCTACCCGTTCAACGGGCGCAAGAACTCCGCCGAAGGCACGCTGTCTGTGCATGACGCGTTGCGCACCTTCTCGATCCGCACCCTGGTGGCCACCAAGTTCCAGGAGAGCAACAAAGAGTTGATCAGCGACATCATCCGTAACCGCGAGTCGAGCTTCCTGACCACCGATTACATTTTCTAGAAATGGAGAACACCCTCTGGGCCTGCTGAACTCCTGGCGATCCTTGCGCCTGCCACCGCTGTTGCGTCGATTCCTGCTCCCGGTACTGGACCCGTATCGGCGCTACCGCTACGCCAAGCTGATCCATGCGGTGCGCGTGGCCCTGGGGTTGCTGGCCACCATCGCGCTGACCACCGGCCTCAACCTGCCTCACGGCGAATGGGCGTCGGTGACCATGCTGGTGGTGATCGGCGGCTTGCAGCACCACGGCAATATCGGCAAGAAAGCCGCGGAACGGGCCATCGGTACCCTGATCGGCGCGGGCGTCGGCCTGGTGCTGGTGGTGCAGCAGGCTTACCTGGGCATGTCCTGGCTGACCTACCTGGGGATGTCGGTGGTGTGCGGGTATTTCTCCTATCACGCCATCGGCAAGGGCGGTTACACCGCGCTGCTGGCGGCGATCACTGTGTTCATCGTCGCCGGCCATGGCGACAACCACGTCAGCGATGGCCTGTGGCGCACGGTGGACATCCTCATCGGCATCGCCCTGGCCCTGGCCTTCTCCTTCGCCATTCCGCTGTATGCGGTGTATTCCTGGCGCTACAACCTGGCCAGCGCCTTGCGCGACTGCGCCACCCTTTACGAACGCATCATCGGCGGCCAGTCGGTGACCGACGATGAGCACCTGAAGTTGCTCGGGCGCCTCAACAGCACCCTGCTGCAACTGCGCTCGCTGATGCCCTCGGTGTCCAAGGAAGTGCGGATCTCCATGACCGAACTGGACGCCATCCAGCGCAACCTGCGCATGTGCTTCAGCACCCTGGAAATCCTCGGCAATACCCGGCCGAACCTCAGCGACCCACAGGCTCGCGAGCAACTGCAACAGGTGCTCAAGCAAGAGCATCGGCAGGTGCGCATCCAACTGGTGGGCATGGCCCGCGCCCTGCAATCCGGCGCCACCAGACGCCTGGGACGGCCTCTGGATGGCCCGCCCTCCTCGACCCTCGACACCTCGGTCTACAGCGCGCTGGACGGCTACCGCCTGTTGACCCGGCAATTGGTGGCCAACCTCAACGAGATGCGCCAGCGCCTGGCGAAAAGCGCGGAGCATTGGAAGATCTGAGGGCCCTGCGCCTGCCGCCAAACGGCGCCTGCTAGAACAACTCGCTGAACGGAATGAACCGTGCCGGCTCCCCGGCCCGCAAGGTGCTGCCCTCGAGAATCTCCACCAGCCCATCGGCCCAGGAAGCGCCCAGCAACACCCCGGAACTCTGGTTCGGATAAAGCACGGCGCGCCCCTCTTCCAGCCTGGCCCGCAGGTACTCGCGGCGGCTACCCGCTTTCGGCCAGTCGAAACCGACGCTGACCGGGAAGCTCAATGGCATCACCTCCTCGACACCCTGGATGCGCAACAGGTAAGGCCGGGCCAGCAGGCCAAAGGTCACCAGGGCCGAGGTCGGGTTGCCGGGCAGGCCGATCACCGGCACCCTGCCGAAGCGTCCGACGGTCAGCGGCTTGCCGGGTTTTATCGCGAGCTTCCAGAACACCGGGGTGGCGCACTCGCGCAGCACCTGGCCGAGGCAATCGGCGTCGCCGGCGGACACGCCGCCGGTGGTCAGGATCAGGTCCGCCGCGCACTGCAGCTGCTCCAGGCGCAGCCGGGTCTGCTGTGGCTGGTCGGGGAGAATCCCGGCATCGATCACCTCGCAGCCCAGGGCACTCAACCAGTGGCTGAGCAGGGTGCGATTGCTGTTGTAGATGCAGCCGGGGCGCAAGGGCGTACCCGGCTCGGCCAGCTCGTCGCCGGTGGACAGCAATGCCACCCGTGGTCGCCGCACCAGCGGCAGATGGGTACAGCCCTGGGCCGCGGCGATGGCCAGCTCGAAGGGCCCCAGGCGTTTGCCGGCGCGCAGCAGCACTTGCCCGGCACGGTTCTCCTGGCCTTGGGCACGGATATTCTGGCCGGCCTTCAGCGGCTGCTTGAAGCGGATGCGACCGTCGTCGAGCGGCTCGACGTTCTCTTGCATCTCGATGCTGTTGGCGCCCGGAGGCAGCGGCGCGCCGGTAAAGATTCGCGCGCAGCTGCCCGGCAGCAATGGCTCAGGGGTCTGGCCGGCGAAAATGCGTTGCGACACCGCCAGCGGCTGCCCGTCCCAGCCATCGAGGTTCAAGGCATAGCCGTCCATGGCGCTGTTCGGCCAAGGCGGCAGATCCAGGGTCGCCACCAGGTCGCTGGCCAACACCCGTTGCCGCGCCTCGCCCAGCGCCACCGGCTCGCTGTCCTGCAAGCGTTGCGCCTCGGCCATGGCCAGCAGCCGGGCGATGGCCTCCTCCACCGGCATCAGCGGTGAGGGGCTCATCCGCGGGTCCCGCAGGCTTGCACCTGCTTGAGGTGCGGCACGAAATTGCACGGCCGGTGGCGGGCGTCCAGCTGCTCGGCGAGGATGCCTTCCCAGGCGGTCCGGCAGGCGCCCGTGGAGCCCGGCAGGCAGCACACCAGGGTGCCATTGGACAGCCCGGCCAGGGCCCGGCTCTGCACGGTGGAGGTGCCGATATCGAGGATGGAGATCGCCCGGAACAGTTCGCCGAAACCGTCGATCCGCTTGTCCAGCAGGCAGCCCACCGCCTCGGGCGTGCTGTCGCGTCCGGTGAAACCGGTGCCACCGGTAATCAGCACCACCTGGATATTTTCATCGGCGATCCACAGCGCGACCTGGGCGCGGATCTTGTACAGGTCATCCTTGAGCAGGTTGCGCTCGCTCAGGCTGTGGCCGGCTTCCAGCAGACGGCTGACGAGCAATTGCCCGGAGGTGTCGGTGGCGTATTCGCGGGTATCGCTGACGGTCAGCACGGCAATATTCAGGGGGACAAACAATGCATCCGATTTCACGCTCATGTCTTTCTCCGGCAGGCAGTCATAAAAACCATCGCCAGAGGCTAAAGCGCTGAAACCGTCAGTGTCTAATCACTCTGGCCGACCACTTTATCGAGCCCATCTATCAAGGCTTTTTTCCCTGGAAAATACGCGCCGGCCCTGGTGAAATCCGCGACCGATAGAGGCTTTTGATTGCCCATTCGATACTTCCGATTGGACTCGCAGGGGCGACAATGAGATCGTCCCGATACCCAACCCGCGTGCCTTGAACCATGACCCCGACCTGCCCCGCTTCCCCTTCGCCCATCCCCTGCTCGGTGCTGCTGCTGGCCGGCGGCCGTGGCGCGCGTATGGGCGGACGGGACAAGGGCCTGCTGCCCTGGCAGGGCAAGCCGCTGATCGCCCATGTGCAGGCGGCGGTCCGGCCCTTCAGCGACGACCTGATCATCTCCTGCAACCGCAACGCCGAGCAGTACCGGGCCTATGCCGACCAACTGGTGGAGGATTCGCAGAAGGATTTCCCGGGCCCGCTGGCGGGCGTCCTCGCCGGCCTGGCGGTGGCGCGTCATCCCTGGCTGTTGGTGTTCGCCTGCGACGCGCCGAAAATCGATGGCGCGCTGATCAGCGCCATGCTGGCAGCGCGCCCCGCCGCGGACTCGGTGCTGATGGTGCAGCAATCCGGTCACTGGCAACCCATGTTCAGCCTGATCCCCAAGGCCTTGCTGGCGAGCCTGCAACAAGACTGGGACGCCGGCGAACGCAGCCTGCAGAGGGCCCTGTCGAAGCACCGGCCGCAGGCCCTGGTCTGCGCCGAGGACGACCCGCGCCTGAGCAACTTCAATACCCCTGAACTACTGTTTTAACAGCGTTTTTCTAACAGCATTTTTTAACAGCTCCGCGTGCCACCGAGCGGGTGCACAGTCTTTTCCTCCAAAGGTCGGATCGGGATGTTCAGGCACTTCGTGCATCCTGGACAGCAACCTTCCCCCTGACATCAAACCCCTTCTTCAACAGGTGCCACCGTGGACATCAAACAACTCAAGTTCCTTATCGCCCTGGATCAGACCCGACACTTCGGCCAGGCCGCAGCGCGCTGCCATATTACCCAGCCGACCCTGTCCATGCGCTTGCGCAATCTGGAGGACGAGCTGGACCTGGTGCTGGTCAAGCGCGGCCAGCGTTTCGAAGGTTTCACCGAGGCCGGCGAACGGGTGCTGGCCTGGGCGCGGACCCTGCTCGCCGCCCATGACGGGCTGTTCGCCGAGGCCGCCGCGTGCCGTGGCCAGCTGGTGGGTAGCCTGCGCCTGGGCCTGGTGCCGTTGAGCAGCTTCAACCCGATCGGCTACGTCCAGGGGCTGTCCCGGAGCTTCCCGGAACTCAAGTTCGCCCTGTCGTCCATGAGCTCGGACCAGATCATCGAAGGCCTGGGCAACAACCAGCTGGACCTGGGGGTGTGTTATCTGGACCACGTGAACCCGAACTACTTCGAGTTTTTCGAGATCGGCGAAACCCGCGTCGGCCTGCTGTACGACACTCGCCACTTCCATTTCGAAGGCAGCGAAATGAGCTGGGAAGAAGCCGCCGAGCTGCCCCTGGGAATGATCAGCAACGGCATGCACTACCGCAAATCCATCGACCTGAGTTTCCGCAGCCGTGGCCTCGACCCGCAGCCGATCCTCGAAAGCGATTCCACCTATCAGCTGTTCCAGGCGATTCACGAAGGCTTCTGCTGCTCGATCATGCCGCTGTCCAGCGGCCTGGAAAACCCGATCGAGAACCTGGCGTTCATCAACCTGCCGGATGCCAGCGTGCTGGCGCCCCTGGGCCTGGTGATGCGCAAGACCGAACCGCGCTCGGCCATCGCCGAAAAGTGCTTTGCCGAAGCCAAGAAACTGTTTGCCGGACAAGAACCAACGGCCGACTAACAGGTGCCGCGCCGCAGGGCGCATCCCTGCCCTACCAGCGGCTGGCGGCCAGTTGGTCGCTCTCCCGGCCATCCACCCAGCGCTCGCCAGATGGCGTTTGCTCTCTCTTCCAGAACGGCGCGCGGGTTTTCAGGTAGTCCATCAGGAAGGCGCAGGCCTCGAAGGCCGCCTGCCGATGGGCGCTGGCGACGCCGACAAACACGATCGGCTCAGCCACCTGCAACAACCCCACCCGATGCACGACCCTGACCCGTTGCAGCGGCCAGCGCTCATTGGCCTCATCGACAATGCGCTGCAACGCGCGCTCGGTCATGCCCGGGTAATATTCGAGGAACAGGCTGCCGACCTGTTCCCCCAGGTTCAGGTCTCGCACATAACCGACGAAGGTCACCACCGCGCCAACGCCGGGGTCCTCGCCGTGCACCTCGCGGTGCAGTCGATCGAGGTCGAAGGCCTCGGCCTGGACATGCACGGTCATGGCTCAGCCCCCGGTGACTTGCGGGAAAAACGCGATCTCGTCGAAGTCCTCGATGGGCGCGTCGAGGTTGCACAGGTCCTGGTTCAGCGCGCACATCAGGCTGTTTTCGCCGAGCACCGCCTGCCAGGTCTCGCCCCTGGCCATCAGCAATGTCCTCAGGTCGCCAACGCTGCGCAACGAATCATCCAGCGCGATCTTCTCGCCGCCGATACCGAGCTGCTCGCGATAACGGGCAAAGTAGTTGATCAGAATCATGCTGTGACTCCCGCTTCAAAGGTGCCCGATCGCCCGCCCTGTTTCTTCAGCAGCTGGATGCTGTCGATGACCATGCCGCGGTCGACCGCCTTGCACATGTCGTAGATAGTCAGCGCGGCCACACTGGCCGCGGTAAGGGCTTCGAGCTCGACACCGGTGCGGCCGTTCAGCCGGCAAGTGGCGACAATCCTGACGCTGTCGGGCTCGACGGCTTTCAGTTCGAGGTGAATCGAGCTGAGCATCAGCGGGTGGCACAGCGGGATGAGCTCATGGGTTTTCTTCGCCGCCATGATGCCCGCGATGCGCGCCACCGCGAACACGTCACCCTTGGGGTGGCCGTTCTGCTGGATCATCTGCAAAGTGGCGGGCCGCATACGCACCCAGGCCTGGGCCTGGGCTTCGCGGTCGGTGGGCTGCTTGTCGCTGACATCGACCATGTTGGCCCGGCCTTCGGCATCCAGGTGAGTCAGGGTGGTGGAGTCGTGGGGCATGGTTATCCTCGCAGCCGGCTGGCTGGGTTGAGTGCTTGATGTTGAACGCATGGATGCCGATCAGCTCAGCACGAAGTCCACCGGCTGCAGCACCGGCGGCAGCTGGGTCGCGCCCAGGGCATCCAGCACCTCGCGCTCGATGGTGCGCACCAGGGCATTGGTCGGCAGGTCGTTCTCGTCCCGGCCGAAGGGGTCTTCCAGCTCGTCGCCAATGGCATCCAGACCGAAGAACGTATAACTGACGATGGCCGTGAAGATCGGCGTCAACCAGCCCAGGGGCTCGGCCATGGCAAAGGGCAGCAGGATGCAGAAGATGTAGCTGGTACGGTGCAGCAACAGCGTGTAGGGAAAAGGCAATGGCGTGCCCTTGATCCGCTCGCAGATGGTCTGGGCGTTGGTCAGGCTGCTCAGGTGATTGGCCAGCAGCGTGTAGCGCCATTCGTTGATCGCTCCGGATTCGGCCAGGGTCGAACACTGTTGGCCGACGTGGCGCAGGATGCTGTCCGGCACGTTGGGCGCCTGGGCCGCCGGCAACCGGCTCAGCCAGGTGCCGGCCGCGCTCGACTCGTCTTCCTGGCGCAGCCTGGCGTTGAGGGCATGGGCGAAGCCGCAGAGGTCGCGCAGGATCTTGCCGCGCTGCCGCGGGTCCTTGATCGCCTGGGTTTCGCGGATCATCGAACGCACCTCCGTCACCAGCGTGCCCAGGGCCTTGCGCGCCTCATACCAGCGGTCGTAGCAGGCGTTGTTGCGAAAGCTCATGAAGATCGACAGCGACAGGCCCAACAAGGTGAAGGGCGTGGCGTTGACCCTGGAGAAATAGGCCGGGTACAGGGTCTCGATAAACACGATCACCGAGGCCAGGAGGGTCACCAGCAGGCTGCGCAGGGCGATGCGCTTGGCGATCGAGCCCTTGAGCGAAATCAGCACATTGATCAGGTTGGGTTTGGATCTGACGATCATCGCAAGACAGCCTTTTTGCAGAGAAAGAAACCGCGCGGATCAGCCGCCGGTCATGTTCATGAACCGCACCACTTGCACCTCGTCATTGAGTTCGAAGTTGTGGCGGTACGGCTTGATTTTCATCGCCTCGACTATTGCCCGCTCCAGGCGCTCCGGCTCCCCCGGATGGCTGCGCAGCACCTGCTTCAGGTCGACCGAATGCTCGTTGCCCAGGCACAGCAGCAGCCGGCCCTCGACGGTCAGCCGCACCCGGTTGCAGGTGGCGCAGAAGTTGTGGCTGTGGGGCGAGATGAACCCCAGGCGAATCTCCGGCGCCTCGGCCAGGCGCCAGTAGCGCGACGGCCCCTGGGTCGATTCGGTGGAGTCGATCAGGGTGTAGCGCTCGGCGATGCGCTCGCGCACCTGGGCGCTGGAAAAGAACGCATCGGCGCGGCTGTGCTCGCTGATCACCCCCAGGGGCATCTCTTCGATAAAGGAGATGTCCAGCCCACGGTCGATGGCAAAACCCACCAGGTCGTTGATCTCATGATCGTTGCGCCCTTTCATCACCACGCAATTGAGCTTGGTGTGCTGGAAACCGGCGGCATTCGCCGCGTCGATACCGGCGATGACCTGGGCCAGGTCGCCGGTGCGGGTCAGCTCGCGAAAGAGCGTGGCATCGAGGCTGTCGATGCTGATGTTCAGGCGCTTGAGCCCGGCCTCGAACAAGGGCGCCGCCAGCTTGCCCAGCTGCGAGCCGTTGGTGGTCATGCACAGCTCGCGCAGCCCCGGCAGCGCGGCGATGCGCCGGCACAGCTCGACGACTCCCGGGCGGATCAGGGGTTCGCCCCCGGTCAGGCGGATTTTCCGGGTGCCCAGGGCGACGAAACTGTGCGCCAGCTGATAGAGCTCCTCCAGGGTCAGGATGCGTTGCCGCGGCAGGAACTGCATGTCTTCGGCCATGCAATACACACAGCGAAAGTCGCAGCGGTCGGTCACCGACATCCGCAGATAGTCGACTCGCCTGGAAAAACCATCCCGCAGGATTCGATCTGACATTACCGCCTCCATCAACACTTCAGGCGTATCGACCCGAGGGCTGTTATTGGAAGGCCACCGTTATATATGGGGCCCTGTTGCGGCAAGACTAAGTTCAATTAAAAGCGCCGTCTAATCGCTATTAACAACCGGTTGATCAATAGGATCTATCAAGCAGGAAAGCGCCTGAAAGCACGCCACCTTAAACAAATAATCCATTGATTTATTTTGCTTTTTTCCTTGATAGAGGATCTCGATCATCTGGTCATTAATAGCGATTAGACAGGTACTTCACGGCCAACATAGGCTTGTTCCCGTAGTACTTGAGCGGCACCCGTGAAGTGAATAAATGCGCATGCCTTATAACTGGCTGCAAATAAAAGCGCATTTAACCGCACAACAAAACAGTCATGAACAATGACCTGGCAATAGGCACAGCCTACGTGCGATGTCCTGGAGAAGAACCATGAGCGAAGTTGAACGCTACAAACCCTACAAGGGAGCAGCCGCCGGTTGGGGCGCGCTGATTGCCGTGACCAAAAACTGGTTGGGCAGCGAAAACGCCTTCAAGAATATTCGCACCATGCTTAAGACCAACCAGAACGGCGGTTTCGACTGCCCGGGTTGCGCCTGGGGCGAATCGCCGGAAAACGGCATGGTCAAGTTCTGCGAGAACGGCGCCAAGGCGGTCAACTGGGAAGCCACCGGGCGCCTGGTCAACCCGGCTTTCTTCAATAAATACACGGTGTCGGCGCTGGCGGCGCAAAGCGACTACTGGCTCGAATACCAGGGCCGCCTGACCCACCCGATGCGTTACGACGCCAGCCTGGATCGTTACGTCGAAACCAGCTGGGACGATGCCTTCGCCCTGATCGCCAAGCACCTGAACGCTCTGGAGTCGCCCGACCAGGCCGAGTTCTACACCTCGGGCCGGGCCAGCAACGAGGCCGCCTACCTCTACCAGCTGTTCGTGCGCGCCTACGGCACCAACAACTTCCCCGACTGCTCGAACATGTGCCACGAGGCCAGCGGCCTGGGTATGGACGACAGCGTCGGCGTGGGCAAAGGCACGGTGACCTTCGATGACCTGGAGGAAGCCGACGCCATTTTTGTCATCGGCCAGAACCCTGGCACCAACCACCCGCGGATGCTCGAACCGCTGCGCGAAGCGGTGAAGCGTGGCGCCCAGGTGATCTGTTTCAACCCGCTGAAAGAGCGTGGCCTGGAACGCTTCCAGCACCCGCAGCATCCGCTGGAAATGCTCACCAACGGCTCGGAACCCACCTCCTCCGCCTACTTCCGCCCGGCCCTGGGCGGCGACATGGCGGCCATGCGCGGCATCGCCAAGTTCCTCTGGCAATGGGAACGCGAAGCCCTGGCGAACAACGGCGAAGCGGTGTTCGACCGCGCCTTCATCGCCGAACACACCTCGGGCCTGGACGCCTACCTGGCCGAAGTCGACGCCACCAGCTGGGAGCACATCCTCGAACAGTCCGGACTGTCCCTGGAGGACATCGAACTGGCCGCCCGCATGTACCGCAAGGCCAAGCGGGTGATCATGTGCTGGGCCATGGGCGTGACCCAGCACACCCACTCGGTGCTGACCGTGCAGGAAGTGGTCAACGTGCAATTGCTGCGCGGCAATATCGGCCGTCCGGGCGCCGGGCTGTCGCCGGTGCGCGGCCACAGCAACGTGCAGGGCGACCGCACCATGGGCATCAACGAACTGGCCCCCGCCGAGTTGCTCGATGCCCTGGAAGCGCGTTTTGCCTTCAAGGCGCCGCGCGAGCACGGGCACAACACGGTGATGGCGATCGCCGCCATGGAAGAAGGTCGCGCCAAGGTGTTCATCGGCCTGGGGGGCAACTTCGCCCAGGCCACCCCCGACAGCCCGCGCACCCACGCGGCCCTGCGCAACTGCGAGCTGACCGTGCACATCGCCACCAAGCTCAACCGCAGCCATCTGGTCACCGGCCGCGAGGCGCTGATTTTGCCGTGCCTGGGGCGCACCGATATCGACCTGCAAGCCCAGGGCCCGCAAGGCGTCACTGTGGAAGACACCTTCAGCATGGTGCACATTTCCCATGGCCAGTTGAAACCCAAGTCGCCGCTGATGCGTTCGGAACCGGCGATCATCGCCGGGATCGCCAACGCCACCCTGGGCAGCCACCCCATCGACTGGCTCTGGGTGATCGAGGACTACAGCCGGATCCGCAACCTGATCGCCGACACCATTCCCGGCTTCAAGGACTTCAATAAAAAGCTGCTGCACCCCGGTGGTTTCCACCTGGGTAACGACGCCGCCCAGCGCATCTGGAAAACCGCCACCGGCAAGGCCCAGTTCACCCCCGGCGTATTGCCGGAACACCTGGTGAGCAAAGGCGTGCGCGACCTGGAGGTGAAGCCGCAGCTGATCCTGCAGACCATGCGTTCCCACGACCAGTACAACACCACGCTGTATGGCCTGGACGATCGTTATCGCGGGGTCTACGGCATGCGCGACGTGGTGTTCGTCAACGAGCAGGACATTCGCAAGCTGGGCTACGAGCCGGGGCAAAAGGTCGACATGATCTCGCTGTGGGGCGACGGTCGCGAGCGCCGGGTGAGCGGCTTCACCCTGATCGCCTACGACATTCCAGCCGGCCAGGCCGCCGCCTACTACCCGGAAACCAACCCTCTGGTGCCGCTGGAAAGCTACGGCGACCGCACCTTCACCCCGACCTCGAAGTTCATCGCGATCCGCCTTGAACCGGCGCCGGCCAGCAACCTGATCCAGTCCTCCGTCGATTGAACCTGCCCGGGGCGGCGCGCGTCGCCCCGGCCCTTTCGAAACCTGCATTGCCGTTGACCGCGAGCCGCAAGGCTCACCGCGGTCGGCCGGGCTGTGCACAGGTATCGAGCCACTCTGAGGGTATCGTCATGTCAAACCTGGAAGCGCTCGACCTGGCGCGAATCCAATTCGCGTTCACGGTCTCGTTCCACATCATCTTTCCCGCCATCACCATCGGGCTGGCCAGCTTCCTGGCCGTGCTCGAAGGCCTCTGGCTGAAAAGCAATAATTCGGTCTACAAGGACCTGTACCACTTCTGGTCGAAAATCTTTGCCGTCAACTTCGGCATGGGGGTGGTCTCCGGGCTGGTCATGGCCTATGAGTTCGGCACCAACTGGAGCCGTTTCTCGGACTTCGCCGGGAGCATTACCGGGCCCCTGCTGACCTATGAGGTGCTGACCGCGTTTTTCCTCGAGGCCGGTTTCCTCGGGGTGATGCTGTTCGGCTGGAACCGGGTTGGCCGTGGGCTGCACTTCTTCTCCACGGTCATGGTGGCCATCGGCACCCTGATCTCGACCTTCTGGATCCTCGCCTCCAACAGCTGGATGCAGACGCCACAGGGCTTCTCCATCGTCGATGGGCGGATCGTGCCGATGGACTGGTTGGCCATCGTGTTCAACCCGTCGTTCCCCTTCCGCCTGGCGCACATGGCGATCGCCGCGTTCGTCGCCACCGCGTTTTTTGTCGGCTCTTCGGCGGCCTGGCACCTGCTGCGCAAGAACGACACGCCGCAAGTGCGCAAGATGCTGTCGATGGCGATGTGGATGGCCTTGATCGTCGCGCCGATCCAGGCGGTGGTCGGGGATGCCCATGGCCTGAACACCCTGGAACATCAGCCGGCGAAAATCGCCGCCATCGAAGGCCACTGGGAAAACGTCGGCAACCAACCGACGCCGCTGGTGCTGTTCGGCATCCCCGACATGGACGCCGAGAAGACCGGTTACGCAATCGAAGTGCCTTACTTGGGCAGCCTGATCCTGACCCACAGCCTGGACAAGCAGATCCCGGCGCTCAAGAGCTTCCCGAAAGAGGACCGGCCGAACGCGACCATCATCTTCTTCAGCTTCCGGATCATGGCCGGGCTGGGCATGTTGATGATCCTCACCGGCCTGCTCGGCCTGGCCCTGCGCCGCAACGGCGCGCTGTACCGCAACCGGCTGTTCCTGCGCCTGGTGCTGTGCATGGGCCCGACCGGGCTGATCGCCATGCTGGCCGGCTGGATCACCACCGAGGTCGGCCGCCAGCCGTGGGTGGTGTACGGCTTGCAGCGCACCGCCGACGCGGCGTCGAACCACTCGGTCAGCCAACTGAGCATCTCCCTGGCGCTGTTCGTGTTGATCTACTTCTCGGTGTTCACCGTGGGCATCGCCTACATGATGAAGCTGGTCCGCAAGGGCCCGCAGCCCCATCACGATCATCCGCCACAAGGCGGCCCCGGCCAGGACCGCACGCCGCGCCGGCCGTTGTCCGCAGTCTCCGAGACCTTCGCGTCCGGCAACCCTGCCAACTGAACAAGGAGCTTGCCCATGGGCATTCAAGGTATAGATCTGTCGTTGATCTGGGGCGTGATCATCGCCTTCGGGGTGATGATGTACGTCATCATGGATGGCTTCGACCTGGGACTGGGGATCCTCTTCCCGTTGATCCCGGATGCGCAGGAGCGTGATGTGATGATGAACACCGTGGCGCCGGTCTGGGACGGTAACGAGACCTGGCTGATCCTCGGCGGCGCGGCGCTGTACGGGGCCTTTCCGCTGGCCTATTCGGTGATTCTCGAAGCCTTGTACCTGCCGCTGATTTTCATGCTGGCCGGCTTGATCTTCCGCGGCGTGGCCTTTGAGTTCCGCTTCAAGGCCAGCCCGGAAAAGCGTCATATCTGGGACATGGCGTTCATCGGCGGCTCGCTGCTGGCGACCTTCTGCCAGGGCATAGTGATTGGCAGCTATATCGCCGGGATCCCGGTGGTCAATCGCCAGTTCGCCGGCGGCAACCTCGACTGGCTGGCGCCGTTCCCGCTGTTCTGCGGCCTGGGCCTGATCGTCGCCTACGCGCTGTTGGGCAGCACCTGGCTGCTGGTCAAGACCGAAGGCATGCTCGAATCGCGGATGCGCCACTACACCCGGCCGCTGGCGTTCGTGCTGATGGCGGTGGTCGCGGCGCTTTGTGTGTGGACGCCTGTGCTGCATCCGGAGATCGCCAGCCGCTGGTTCACCCATGCGCATATCCTGGTCTTCGGCGCTCTTGTAGTTCTCGCGCTGCTGGCGCTGTTCGGGCTGCTGCGCACCTTGCGCCAGCATCACTCGCACTGGCCGTTCGTGTTCACCCTGGCGCTGGTATTCCTTGGCTACATCGGCCTGGCCTTCAGCATCTGGCCGAATATCGTGCCGCCTTCCATCAGTCTGTGGCAGGCCGCATCGCCCCCGTCCAGCCAGCTGTTCATCCTGATCGGCACCCTGTTCATCCTGCCGATCATCCTGATGTACACCTGCTGGAGCTACTACGTGTTCCGCGGCAAAGTGAGGATCGGCGATGGTTACCATTGACAGCGAAACCCTTCACACCCCTGCCAGGCTGAGGCCTTTCTACCAGCAGGTGGCGCAGCTGAGCCTGCTGTTCCTCGGCGGGCTGCTCATGCTGGCCGCCGCCACCGCACTGATGATGGAGTTGGCTTATGGAAGGCTCTGAGGTATCGAGCACTGAAGGTCCGGCTGCCCCCTGGTATCGGCGGCTGGCGTGGCTGGTGGGCATCTGGTTTGGCAGTGTGCTGGCCTTGGGTGCAGTGGCCAGTCTGCTGCGGCTGATGATGCAGATGGCCGGGATGAGCAGTCACTGATTGCTGGCCGCACCGGTGAAGGTCCGGCGCTTTTTGGGGCGCCGGCGCCTTTCCCGGTTTGTGGTTTCAATCAGCCAGATACAACGAGCCCGCGAGGCCCTCACCCCGCGGGCTCTTTGTATCCGGGTCAGGGCTGGCGTTCGGCCAAGGCTTCCAGCAGATCGGCCGAAGGCACGAAGAACAGGCCGCCGGTCACCGCCGTGCTGAAATCCAGCAAGCGGTCATAGTTGCCCGCCGGCCGGCCGACAAACATGTTTTCCAGCATTTGCTCGATGGGTTCCGGCGAGCGGGCGTAGCCGATGAAATAGGTGCCGAACTCCCCCGCCCCCGGCCGGCCGAACGGCATGTTGTCGCGCAGGATCTTCACCTCTTCGCCGTCCTTGGTGATGGTGGTCAAGGCACTGTGGGAAGAGGTTGGCTTGACTGCATCGTCGAGTTCGATATCGGACAGCTTCTTGCGCCCGATCACCCGTTCCTGCGCCTCGACCGACAGCTCGTTCCAGGCGTTCATGTTATGCAGGTACTTCTGCACCAGCACATAACTGCCGCCGCTGAAGGCCGGATCTTCATCGCCGATCAGGGTGAACTCGATTGCCTTGCGCCCGACCGGGTTTTCCGTGCCATCGACAAAACCTATGATGCTGCGCATATCGAAATAGCGGAAACCCTGCACCTCGTCGACCACCGTGATCGCATCGCCCAGCGCCGCGATCAGTTGCGTCGCCAGCTCGAAACACAGGTCCATCTGGTCCGCGCGAATGTGCAGCAGGATGTCGCCGGGGGTCGCCACGGCCCGACGCTCTTGCGGGCCGAACTCGCGAAAGCCGTGCAGGGAAGCCGGGCGCGGACCGCCAAACAACCGGTCCCAGGCCGCCGAAGCAAAACCACAGACACACGACAGGTTCCCCGCGGGCACCCGCTTGCCGACCGAACGGGTGAGGCCCGCCACGTCTTCGCACCAGCCCCGCACCTTGGCGGCGGTGTCACTGCCAGGGGCCAGGGTGGCGACGATAAAAATCGCGCTGCTGGTAATCGGGTTGCAGACGGATTGCGGTTCAGGACTGGCGTCGGATATCGGCATGTTCTGTACTCGGCGGAGCGGGATGGAAGAACCGCAGAGTAGCAAACAATCGCCCAGTCACAGCGCCTGAGTGGACCGCGGCGCTCATTGCGCCGCCACCCGGCGGCGCAGCCCCAGGCTCCAGCCTTGCTGCATGCCGGCCGCCGCCAGCAGGATGGCGATCACGCCGATCCATTGCAGCAGCTCCAGGCGATGGCCGAAGGCGAACCAGTCGACGAAGATCGCCGCGATCGGATAGATGAACGACAGCGCGCCAGTCAGCGCGGTCGGCAGTTTCTGGATAGCGCCGTACAACAGTACATACATCACCCCAGTGTGCACGATGCCCAGGGTCAGCAGGCTGGCCCAGGCACCCGGCGCCGTGGGCAGCGCGGAGAGGTTGGCCCAGGGCGTCAGCAGCAACACCCCGGTGCAGACCTGGATCAGCGCGATCAGGTGCGGCGGCGTGCCAGTCAGGCGCTTGATCAGCAGCGCGGCGAAGGCATACAGCAGGGCCGCCCCCAGCGCCAGGGCGATCCCCAGCAGATAGTCATTGCCCCCTGCCCCTTGTTCGCCATGGGCACTGACGATCGCCAGCATCCCGGCAAAGGAAATGCTCAGCCAGAACAATTTCTGCGCGGTGATTTTCTCGCCGAGGAACAGCGCCGCCAGCCCCACCAGCATGAACGGCTGGACGTTGTAGACCGCGGTGCCGATGGCGATCGAGGCCCGGGAATAGGAGGCGAACAGCAGCACCCAGTTGCCGACGATGGCGACGCCGCTGAGCACGGCGAGGAGAAAGGTGGTGCGCGTCAGGATGCCGGGGCGCAGAAAACCGAAGCCGGCGCAGATCAGCAGCAGGGTCGCGGCGCCAAACACACAGCGCCAGAACACCACGTCCAGCACCGGCTGCCCGGACACCAGCACGAACCAGCCGATGGTCCCGGAAATCAGCATGGCGGCGGTCATTTCCAGTGAGCCGCGGCGTAACAATTTGTCCATGATCATTCTCCTCAACAAGTGCCAAAAGTATGACAATCGGCCCCTGCCCCGCTCAAGACTCAACGGTAGGCTAAAATCGACTTACACCTTTTTTATCAAGGTATTTCCTAGGTTTTACCTAATGAGGTTGGCATGATCGACGAAATTGACCAGGCGCTGATCAGCGCCCTGATGGAAGACTCGCGCCGTTCGCTCAAGGCCCTGGCGCAGATCAGCGGGCTGTCCTCCCCCAGCGTTGCCGAACGCCTGCGACGCCTGGAAGAACGCGGCGTACTCAAGGCCTATACCGTCGAAGTCGACCCCAGGTTCTTCGGCTATCAATTGCAGGCCATCGTGCGTATCCGGCCGCTGCCGGGGAAACTCCAGGAAGTCGAACGACAGATCCTGGCCATCCCCGAGTTCACCGAATGCGACAAGGTCACGGGCGAGGACTGCTTTATCGCCCGCCTGCATGTGCGCGACATGGAGCAACTGGACAGCCTGCTCGACCACCTCAACAGCTGCGCGGAAACCAACACCGCGATCGTCAAGAAAAGCCCGGTGAAACGGCGATTGCCGCCGATGGCGTAATGCGCCGAAAACAGCCTAGACTCAGTTTTTTTCCGGCGAAGGATTGACGGCATGAAAACGCTTCTGGCGCTGCTGGCATTGACGCTCACGGGCTGCGGCACCATCGAGACGGTGTTTCGCAGCGACGCGGCCGCCAGCCAGACGCTCAAGAATGAGAACAGCTATTGCGGAGCGGTCCCGCGTATCTACAGCGGCGTGAGCTATGACCTGTGCCGCGTCTTCGCCCCCTATCAGGAAAACCGCCCAGACAAGACCGGCGATAGCGCGACCAGGGGCATGCTGATCGACATCGCAGCCTCAGGCGTGCTCGATACCCTGCTGCTGCCCTACACCATCTATCAGCAACAAACCGACGGCAGCCTGATCGTTGCCGACTAGCGCCCCCCTACAGCAACAAACGCAGCCTGTGCAGCCACAATTCGTGCCGGCCCCTGGCCGAACGGCCGGATCGCAGACAACAAAAAGCCCGCCGAAGCGGGCTTTTTTTGTTTCAAGGCTGGCGATCAGTCGTCGCGGCCCATGATGCCGAACAGCTGCAACAGGCTGACGAACAGGTTGTAGATCGATACATACAGGCTGATGGTCGCCATGATGTAGTTACGCTCGCCGCCATGGATGATGGCGCTGGTCTGGTACAGGATGCATACCGAGGAGAACAGCACGAAGCCCGCGCTGATCGCCAGTTGCAGACCACTGATCTGGAAGAACAGGCTAGCCAGCGTTGCACCCAGCAGGACAAAGAAACCGGCGGTGATGAAACCACCGAGGAAGCTCATGTCCTTGCGGGAGATCAGCACGTAGGCCGACAGGCCACCAAACACCAGGGCGGTCATCGCAAAGGCCGAGCTGACCACTTCCGCGCCGCCCTGCATGCCCAGGTAACGGTTGAGGATCGGGCCGAGCAGGAAGCCCATGAAACCTGTCAGGGCAAACGCCGACACCAGGCCCCAGGCCGAATCACGGAGTTTGTTGGTGAGGAAGAACAGACCGTAGAAACCGATCAGCACCACGAAAATGTTCGGATAACCGACCCGCATCTGCTGGGCCACGTAAGCCATCACGCCGCTGAAGGCGAGAGTGAGAGCGAGTAGGCCGTAGGTGTTGCGCAGGACGCGGCTAACTTCTAGCTGCTCGGCCTGCACGCTGTTATTAACTGCGTAATCCTGTTCGCGCATGGCGACACTCCTGTTGGTTTGAAACGTTCAGTGGCAAAGATCATAACAGACGCTCTGCAACAAGCCATGCGCAGAGTTTGACAGTGTGTTTCATTCAGGTATTATGGCGCCCGCAACAAAAACGGAGGTGTGGCCGAGTGGTTTAAGGCAACGGTCTTGAAAACCGTCGACTGTAACAGGTCCATGAGTTCGAATCCCATCGCCTCCGCCATATTCGTCACGCTAAAGCCCCGATTATTCGGGGCTTTTTCGTTTCTGGCGGACTTAACTCTTGATCAGGTCTCCCGCGACTCCAACCACTGATTTTTTCATCCGAGTATGGCGCACCTGCCCTTTTGCGCCTCAATCGGCCAGCTCCCGCCTGGCGACAATACGCCCAGTGAGCATGACGGCTTTGTGATCATCACCGCTGACAGCTCCGAAGGCATGGCGGATACTCACGACCGGCGGCCTATTGTGTTCGCGCCGGAGTTGGCCAGGGAATGGCTGAACCTGGCGATGCCCAAGGAGCGCACTGAGCAGATGCTGATTCAGCAAGGTGAGCCGATAGAGGTGTTTGAGTGGTTCCCGGTCAGTAAAGCTGTTGGGAATGTACGGAACCAGGGGCAGCGTTGATCAAGCCAATCAGCAATCCCGCCGGCAGTGACATGGTAAACAGCGGATAATCCCTCGCGAACAGTGACAGCAGCCATCAACCAGAAGCTCCGCTCGTCAGCTCCACATGAAATACCAAGCCCTCGCACTTGAAAGTAATGCACTAGACTCTACAGTGAAATCGCCATAGTGGTTTTTAATACACAGCAGCATGTCCGAAGACAGAACAATTTAAAACTTTTTATCAAGGATGATAAAAATGAGCACAATCCCCAAAGCACTTCTTCTTTCTGCATCGGCACTGACATTGGTCTCATGCAGCAATATCACATCCTCACCTACCTCTGAGCTAGCAACAGCCACATGTATCTCGGCCTCATTACCCACCACAAATCCGCCAATAAATGAAGGACATATTTTCTGCGGGGAATTAGTCTACAATAAAAATACTGCCACCTATGACGCAAAAGGCTTTCACTCGACAGCATCTGCTGTCTCTGTCAGTACGATTAAAGCCAACTTATCAACAACCGCAACTCCACTCCAGGCTCCAACCCCAATCTTACTCCCTCCCTTAACATTCAATACCTACAGCACTCAAAAATACACCTTGAGTAATTTCACAATTCAATCAGGATCAAACTTCTCGACCAAACAAATGTCGACGATGTTTCCAAACAGCTGCTCAGCCAGTCAAGTGCTCAAGAGCATTGAATACGCCTACAAAAATATGTATTCAACAGCAAACCCTATACCAGCCCCGTATACATGCAACACCAATGCATCTAATAGGTGCGGCCCCTCCTCACCCACTTCCGCAAACAAAACATACTGTCAGATTGCTGGCAAACCGATTCCGCTACAAACTTTCTTCGACGGTAAAGCCATCACAACTGCATACCCACTCTAAAAATCTGTCCCTAGCAACAATTGCAGCCTGACACGCCATTTGCCGGAAGAGTGACAATTCCAATTCAGGTCATGTAATAAAATCTAGGTCAGTGCATAACCTCTCTGATATGCGCTTGACATGCGGCCAAGGCTATCAGTCCTTGGTCGCCGTCGTCGGTGATGCCGACAATTCGTTGAGCATGCGCTGAGTCAAGTCGGGCTCGCGGGGCAGCATGAACCTGGCCGCCGGTGGCGGCGGTGGCAGGCACTTTACAGCCACTGGCTGAATCCGCGGCGTCGATAAGGACTGACAGCCGCAGGTCGGCGGTAGCGAGACAGTCACGCAGACGACTTTAATCACGTTGGGCATCGGTCAAGGCTCGATAGTGGGGTTGGTCGTTGGCTTGCAACTGTTGCTCCTGGGCCATGCGTTTGCTCTGTTCGGCCTGCTGGTGGGCACTCGCTGCGTTGCTGATTGCGGTCAAATCGCCTTGGTGCTGTGCCGGGCCAGGTCTACCAACTGCTTGCCATATCGCCAGTGAGGCCGGCCAGTTTCTGTAATGGCGTCAGCATCGCCAATCCTCCCAATCCGGCAGATCCACGGCTTGAACCAGCCAGCGTATGCGTGCAATCGCCAAGTAACTGAATACGGCCACCTTCCACAACCAGTCAAGCCAGATGATCGTCATCTCGCACGGCATCCTCACTCCGAACTTGTCAGCACGCAGGTAGACAGAAAGGCCCCACTGCGATCATTGATCGGATCCAGAACATCAGCTTTGTCGACGCCTAAAAAAATGGTGACGTAGCAACGCAGACCATTGAAAACAACCATTGGTCTGAACCATGTTTTTTTACTAGAACTGAACCTTGAATTTATAAAAAACATTAAATGCAGCAAAAAAACACTTGTTCACTTCATACTGAACAACCGCTCATCCACTGCCCGCAAATACTCAAGATAATTATTTGACTCCCCAATTCCCGGACCTATAGTCAATTTGCAAACCGCTTAACAAGAATCAATTCACTGTTCATTGAGATCATCCCCCTCTAGCCCAGACGAAGGAGAGTCATAATGGGAATTATCGTTGATGTACTAACCGTAGTAGACGTAGACACCATCATTCAATATTACAACGAGAAAGGACACCCAGACATCAGCACTAACCGCAATCAGCCGACGAAGCTCGGTTATGAACTGGCCCAAAACACAATCCATATGATTGCCAAGTTCAGCAGCGGACTCCAACATCAAGGAACGGGTAACTTATATCTCCCGGTAGACGCTGGTGACGTCATTCGCTGGCGCGCAACAGACATCTCAAAAAACCTCGGCAATGCGGTAATACTCGATCGCTTCAAAATTCTTACCTCTAACCCTAAGGGCATCATTAGCCAGCCTAATCTACACCCAGTCCATGACAACGTGTCATCGCTCAACCCCAGCAATCCAGACGGACCACCGATCCCGCAGATGATCACTACCAATGCATGGGAGGCTACTGCGGAGGCCAGAGGCACCGTAATGTACACATGGTCTTTTGTTATCGTCGACAGGCATAACAAAGTCATTGGGTGCTGCGAGTGGGATCCGACAATCAACATCGATTAACCTGGACGACCATTAAGTATCAAGACCCTCGCCCAACATTAATCGGGCGAGGGTCCTGATACTGTTCATCCCTTACAAAAACCGATCTTTTACATACACCATACTTGCAGTACCAAGTTGCCCACTCTGAACGCTGAAACTCCAAGTGCTCAATACGCATCAGAAAACCAGCTTGCAGAAACGTCCATTGCATACGCTTGACACGCAACCAGCGCGAGCGGTCCTTGGTCACCGTCGTCGGTACGGGCTTTCCATAGTGCACAGGGTTGCGGATGATCACCGTGCCGTCGTCGCCATGCTCGCTCCCAAGCCATACCGCCGCCATCGGGAGAGCACGGGGCCTGCGTGTGCCACCCTTCAAGCGCAAGGCTGAGGCTGCCAGTTATGCGGTACTCACCAACACCGAGCCGCTCGACGCTCAAACCGCGCGTTTCGTTGCCAGCCTCCCTGCCAGTTCTCAGCGATGAAGATTGACAGCATCTTTCTGCGAGAGTGGGAACAGGCTCCAAATGCAAAGAGCCCGGCACTACGGCCGGGCTCTGGTTATTTTCTGGATTCCATCATCTTGTCGGCGAGAGTTTTGGCTCTTGCGATCAACAGGTTCTGCCTGTCTTCGTGAGTGGCCTCTCCTACGATCGGTGCCGTCAGGTTGCTTTCCGCAATCAACGCAGCGCAGAAGTATTGATCCCAGACTCTTTGTTCCGACGCCTGTTTGCTTACTTGGTCGGCGATCATATGCGGCTCCTTTTGACGAGGTAGCACCGCCATTTTACGCCTTAACGCTATCGGCCCCCCCCATAACGGATAGTCGGCAAATGCTTGGGTATCCGGCCGGGGCGCTCAAACATACGGCGCTGATTCGTAGCTACTTCATTCCGATCTCTTCTGCGAAACGCAGCAGGTATCCGTCAGGGTCCAGGACCAGGAAATTCCTCTGGCCAAACTGCCGATCGTTGCTGCGGTACCAATGCTCTTCGACAGGCCTCCTGACCGGCCAGCCCGCCTTTTCAAGCGCGCAAACCAGAGCCTGTGCATCCAGACACTCGATGGAAAGGTTCATGCCTCGGCCGTAGGGAGGCTCCAGGGGGCCCACACGCCAGGGCGAATCGTCATGCCAGTCCTGCTCCAGCATGACCTGGCTGTTGCCAAAGGAGAGAAAGGCAAACTGGTCTTCGGGGCGGTCGTACTCGACCCTGAAACCCAACACATCACAGTAGAAATACAGACTCTGCTGCAAGTCCGAAACGATCAGTTCCGGCACCAGGGCGTTCAACTTGAACATGCTCTTGCATCCATTCAGTTCCTCGGCCGGCCAATTTACCCTGGTTCTCTGTCATTACCGACTTATTTAGCACGCGGCATTACCCGTCACTGAACCTTCTGCCCGTTGCCAATCTTCTTGGCCCTATCGATCCCCCACTCGAACGCGTCTTCCATGTCCAGGCCATCCGGGGCCAGGTCATTGTCTTCGAGAATAACGCTGCCATCCGGCTTGTAGATGCCGATGAACATCTTGAGCGAGCCATCTCTGAGGATCTCTGATCGCACTTTGATCTGGCACCCATTTGAAAGCGTTTCACTGTAGTTCAAATGACGCTCAGTCATGGCCGCATCCCTCAGTAAATGAAATTCGAGTAAGGCACAGCCCATTGATTCACGCCAGTCGAAGGGGCCCCACCAAGGGTTAGAGACGATATGCCAGATTTTCCGAAGGCAAAAAAGCCCCGCACAGTGGCGAGGCCGATCTTCTATCTGTCAGCGCTTCAGCCGGCAGGTTTCAGTGGCGCCGGGGCCGCCATGACATAGCGGGACATCAGGTAGGCCACCTGCCCGCGCAGCCCCGCGCCCGCCGCATCCGCCAGAAACAGCGCCAGTTGCGAAGCCGAATGCTGGTAGCCCCTGCACATCGCCACCCAGGCGTTTTCCATGAAGTCGGAAGCCCAATCCCAACCGCAGGGGTAGACCATCAGGAAGGCCAGCCCGGCGAGGGTTATCCATCCGGACAATCTGGACGGGGCCTGCGAAAGGACGAACCGGGCCAGCTGGCAGATACCGACAAAGAGCCAGGCCGCCAGCATGCTTCTCATGAATTGATCGAATAACTCGAAAAAGGCCATGGCAACCTACGCTGAAAAATCACCGAGCGATGATAGCCATTCGCGTCGCCATAAAAAACCCGGCGCAATGGCCGGGTTTTCATCAATCGCGTAGCGGTGCCTGCGGGTGGCCCCGCGAGTCCGATCCTGCGCCGAGCCCCTTTATCGGGCCGCGGCCTGGCAGGCTCCTGCGCCCTCCTCCCCCGCTCCACCTGCAACCTGGACCAGGGCTTCCAACAAGGCTTCGGTGTGATTGATCGATTCCCGGATCTCATCGAAGGCATCCTCCAGATCGCGCACCCTCGCTGTCGCCAAAGCGCCGCACAGGGCTTCCTGGATCTGGAACTCATCCTGCTTGAATTGCAGGACATTGGCCCGCAGGCCTTCGATACGAAGGGACAGCTGCGAGATGTGGTGGCGGCGACGCTGAACCATTTCGGTTCTCCTTTATGACCCTCTTACTTATTCAGATCGTCGCGCGCCGACGGATGTTCAGCGATTCCTGACCAAAGGCACAGCGCCCCATGCCAATGGCCAGGCCCTCAAAGCTTGCTGTCCAGCGCCACCACCAAGGCCGCGTCCCGTCCGTAGATGTCCGGGGCATAGGACAGCTGGCCATGGCTGTCGGCTTGCGCCGTCCAATACGTGAGCAGGATAGGTACCGGCGTCGACAGCCTGAACTCATGAGTGAGCCCGGTACTCAGCAGCTCGTCGGTACGCACCCGCTCCGCCGGGCTCACCAGCAGATCGCGCAGCTGCAACGCATGCTCGACCCGCACGCAGCCCGAACTGAAGGCCCTTGGACCCTTGTTGAACAGCGCCTGGCTGGGTGTGTCGTGCAGGTACACCGAGAACGGGTTGGGGAACCGGATCGCCATCTGCCCCAGCGGGTTTCTCGGCCCGGCGTCCTGGCGCAGGAGGATATTGCCGGGGTTGTCCCAGTCGATATCTTCCACCGCCAGGGGATGCCCCTCGCTATCGAGCACCTGCAGGTTCTGCCGATTGAGGAAGGACTGGTCACGGCGAATTTCCGGCAACTTGTCTTCGCGGAAAATGGTCGGCGGCACCGTCCAGGTCGGGTTCAGGGTCAGGCGCGTGACCTGGGATTTCAGCAAGGGCGTCTGGCGCTCGGCACGCCCCACCTGGGTCCGGGTCTGCCACACCGGCACCCCACCCTGATAGACGATCAACTGCGCCGCGGCCAGGTTGACCAGCAGGCTGTTGGGTTCCATGTCCTGCGCCAGCCAGCGAAAGCGTTCGAGGTTGATGCGCAGCTGTTCGCGGCGCATCTGTGGGCTGATGTTCAGTTCATTCAAGGTCCCCGCGCCGATCACCCCGTCGGCTTGCAGCGAATGGCTGAGCTGGAAGCTTTTCACCGCGCTCACCAGGTCGCTGCTGTAAAGGGTGTCGCCCTCGTTGGCGAGGGTGCTCAGGTACCCCTCCTTGAGCAGCCGTTGCGCCAACTCCGGCACCCGCGCGTCCTGCATCTGCGGACGCAGCAGCGGCCCGCTGGGAAGCGGCTGCCAATGGGGTAGCGCCAGTTGGCGCTGCTGGGCATACAGCTGGCGCAGGTTCTGATATTGCTCGAGGCTCGGCCGTGCCAGCGCGAAGGCCGCCGGGATGTCCTGCAGACCGGGCCCGGCGATGGCGAGCACCTGCGCCTGGCGATCCAGCTGCAGGGGATGGGCATGCCACATCGGTTCGAAACGGGCCTGCGACAGGCGGCCGTAATGCAGGTCATGCAGGGCTTGCAGGTAATGCTGGCTGAGGCTCAGGTCAGCGCACAGCGCGTCGCCCGCAAGCGCACTGGCCGGTGAACGGTAGTCGGCCGGGTCCAGGCCATCGTCGGCCAGTTGCTGCAACTGTGCCTGCAACGTCTCCAAACGCGTGCTGGATAACCAGAGCGGCTGGTCACCCTGCTGTTGGTAAAAGGCCTGCAACAGGCTCTGGGTGGAAACGTCCAGGTGCGCCGCCAACCCCGGACAGGCAGCGGACAATCGAGTGAATACCAGTTGCACAGGGTTTTCATGATCGACCGGTACATCCTGAGCAGTCGCGACCAACGGCGCAGCGAGCAGGAAAAGGCTCAAGTAACATGCGTGTTTTTTGAACAACTGCTTTACTCCAATCATGGCCATCATTGTGATGGTCAACCTCGGCAGTGGCTGCGAAAAATCGTCCAACCACCTGTAACCAGAACTGCCAGGAGAGCGACAGGACGTCAGGAGCCAAAGTGACTGTGGGGACACTCTAGAATGCCGACCTTCTTGCGCCGACTCTGTCTGGCAATAACCACCCTAGGCGCGATCTGCAGCCCCGCGCTCGCCGCCAACAACCCGACTCCGCTGCTTTACAACAGCCTCGCCCACGCCGCTCCAGAACTCAATCCCCAAGTGCTGAAAAGTGCCCTGAGCGCCATGCAATGCGCAGTCAACAGTGGCGCCAGAAAGGCCCGGCACCTGGCGGTCATCGACTATTCGCAGCCTTCCACCGCCCGCCGCCTGTGGATCTTCGACCTGAATAAAAGAACCCTGGTGCTGCGCGACCTGGTCGCCCATGGGCAGAAATCCGGGGAAAACTTCGCCACCCAGTTTTCCAATCGCATGGGCAGTTTCCAGTCCAGCCTTGGCCTGTTCCGCACCCAGGAAAGTTATGAAGGCAGCCACGGTTATTCGCTGCGCATGGACGGCCTGGAGCCGGGTTTCAACGACCTCGCCCGCGATCGGGACATCGTGATTCACGCGGCCGACTATGTGAGCCCCCTGTGGAGCCAGCGCCAAGGGCGCATCGGCCGCAGCCTGGGTTGCCCAGCCGTACGCCCGCAGGTGGCGCGTCAGGTGATCGACCGCCTCAAGGACGGCCAATTCATGTTTTCCTGGTACCCCGACCAGCGGTGGCTGAAATCCTCGCCCTACCTCAACTGCCAGCCACGCCAGGTGGCCAGCATTGTCGCCGCCAGCGGCGGTTAGGCCACACACCCTCAACCGGCGGCTGAGGCCGCCGCTTTCGGCTCTTCGGGTACTTTGACGAAGATGCTGTATTCCGCCCCTTCCATCGCTTCGAAGGCGATGAGCTTTTCCACCAGCGGACCACTCAGCACCTTGCCGGCATTGAGCAGCAGCATGCCATTGTCGGCATTCAGGTTGCGCGCCAGGGTCATGCCGGCAGCCAAGTCTCGAGTGCTCAGGACCTTGACCCTCGGGTCGTTCAGGGTGTCATCGCTGAGGAATACCGCGCAGACCCCGACGAAGTCCTCCACCAGCCCGGGATCGTAGACTTTGCCGGCGTACTTGCGAATGAACAGCAGCGCTTCAGCGCTGCTCATCTGCCGTTCGAGTATCAGGCCGCGCTGCAGTTCGATGAAATCCACCGCCAGCTTGAGCCAGCGCGAACCCAGCGGAATGGCCTCGCCCTTGAGGTGATCGGGAAAGCCGCTACCGTCCCAGCACTCCTGGTGATGCAGGATGATGCGCGCGGCGTCCTTCGTCGGGTCCAGGGTCATCAGCAACGACTCGCTCTGTTTCGGGTAGGCCCGGTACAGATCGAGCTCGGTGGAGGCCAGCAGGTCCGCTGGGGTGATCACCATACTGTCGCTCCAGCCCAGCTTGCCGATGTTGTACAGCGCGGCGGCCATGGTCATGTCACGGCTGTCGGCTTCCCCCAGGCCATGGGTGATGCAGTAGACACGAATCAGTTCAATGATCTGCCGGTTGCTCTGCTTGGCCTTGGGCAAGCGCAGGTTCGCCAACAGCGAAAACACCTCGGTGCCAGTCACGTAGCTGCGCTTGAGCTCTTCATACGCCAGATCGAGCATGTCAGCGGTCTGTTGCAGCTCGGCGGTACGCGCCGCCACATGTTTTTCCAGGGTTGCGTTGAGCGTCTTCAGTTGTTTGTTCTGCTGCCGGGTCAGTTTCTCCAGGCGCTGGCGCTCGCTCTCCGAATGCCGATAGGCCAGGGCCTGGCGCAGCGTCACCAGCATGTCCTCGTCGTTCCAGGGCTTGCTGATGTAACGATGGATCTGCCCTTGGTTGATGGCCTTGGCGATCAAGGTCATGTCGGCATAGCCGGTGAGCAGAATGCGTAGCGTCGATGGATAACGCTGATGGATATGGGCCAGCAAGGTGGCGCCGTCCATGTTCGGCATGCGCGCATCGCTCATGACCACGTCGACCGGCCGCTGTTCGAGGATTTCCAGAGCCTTGGCGCCGCTGTCGGCCAGCAGGATGTCGTAAGGCTGGCTGCGCAACAGCCGGCGAAGGCTATTGAGAATCGATTCTTCATCGTCCACCAGCAATACCGTCGGTCTGCTCTGGGCTCCGCCCGGTGTAGGTTCTTCCATGTCTCCCCGCTCCCTTTTTACATCGATCAGACCTGCCTCCTGGGACAGGCTAGATGACTTGTAGCCTTTCGCTATGAATTTGACGCCGGCCGATTAGCGCATACGGGGGAGCCTGACTATGCTCAAGGCGAAAATGGATTGCATGTTCAGGACGCAGGAAGGGAAGCCCGATGAGCTTATATACAAGGTGCCCGCGCCGGGCTGGAGCACGGCGATGATGGCGCCGGCAGACCGGACCAACCGGCGAATTCTGATCGTCGACGACACGGCGTCGATCCACGAGGATTTTCGCAAGATCCTCGCCTACACGGATGCCCCCGGGGACAGCCTCAGCGACGCCGAGGCCGCCCTGTTCGGCACGCCCGTCAGTACCTCCCTGGAGCATTTCTTCCTCGACTCGGCGTTCCAGGGCCGCGAAGCGCTGGACAAGGTGCAAGCGGCGCTGGACCACGATGCGCCTTATGCCATGGCATTTATCGACATGCGCATGCCACCCGGCTGGGACGGCCTGGAAACCATAGAGCGGCTGTGGCAGGTCGACCCCAAGCTGCAAATCGCCCTGTGCACCGCCTACTCCGACTACTCTTGGGAAGACATCGCCGAACGCCTGCAACTGGGCGATCGCCTGCTGATCCTGAAAAAACCCTTCGACGCCATCGAGATCCGCCAGATGGCCAGCGCCCTGACCGTCAAGTGGCAGATGACCGAAGACGCCGCGTTGAAAATGGATCAGTTGGAACAGGCGGTCGAGGAACGCACCCGCGAGCTGGCCGACGCCAACATCATCGTGCAGAACAGCCCCACCATCCTCTATCGCCTGCGCGGCGAGCCTTCGTTCACGCTGATGTACATTTCCCACAACATCACCAAGTTCGGCCATGTGGCGGCGCAACTGGTGGCCTCGGCCGACTGGGCCCAGACCCTGATCCACCCCGAGGACCAGGCCAAGGTCAGGAGCGCCATGCTGCGGATCCTCGACCGGGATGTGGCGGGGGCGTCCATCGAGTTCCGCATGCGCACCGGCGACGGCGCCTTTCGCTGGGTGGAAAACCGCTATATCCCGGTGCGCAACGACCAGGGCCAACTGGTCGAAGTGGAAGGGATCATCCTCGACATCACCGAGCGCAAGCTGGCCGAAGAAAAAATGGCCCTGATGGCCCGCACCGACAGCCTGACCGGGCTGGCCAACCGCGCGACCCTGATCGAGCGCCTGCACCAGGCATTCGCCGCAGCCAGGCGGGGAGCCGCGCCCTTCGCGATGTTTTACCTGGACCTGGACCACTTCAAGCGCATCAACGACACCCTCGGCCACCCCATCGGTGACTTGCTGTTGCAGGAAGTGGCCCGGCGCATCAAAGCCTGCACCCGGGAAAACGACGTGGTGGCGCGCCTGGGCGGCGACGAGTTCGCGATCCTGCAACTGGACGTCGACGAGGCCACGCACTGCGCCGCGCTGGCGACGAAAATCCGCGACACCCTGGTGCTCCCCTACTCCCTGGAAGGCAACGAGGTGCGCATTTCGGTGAGCATCGGCATCAGCCTCTACAGCCCGCAAACCCTGAGTGCCGATAGCCTGATGGCGCAGTCGGACATGGCGCTGTATCGCTCCAAGGACCAGGGCCGCAACCAGTTCCATTTCCACAGTGAGGAAATCAACCGGGAAGTCACGGAGCGGGTGACCCTGGCCAACGACCTGAAGCTGGCCCTGGAACGCGACGAACTGCACCTGCATTACCTGCCGGAGGTCGATCTCGGTACCGGCAGGATCCTCGGCATGGCGGCCCAGGTCCGTTGGCTCCACCCCCAACGCGGCTGGCTCGAGGCCGAGGATTTCATGCCCGCGGCCGAGAAGACCGGCATTGTCATCGCCCTCGGTCATTGGCTGCTGGACCAGGCCTGCCGGCAGATGCGCGCCTGGCGTGACCAGAACGTGGCGCCGCCGTTGATCGCGATCCATTTGTCCCTGGTCCAGCTCAAGACCGGCCCGGAACTGATCTACGACGTGTTGCGCACCACCGCGCGCTGGGACCTGTGCCCGTGGGACCTGAGATTCGACGTGACCGAGGGCACCCTGGCCCAGACCAAATGGACCCACAACGACATCCTGCCCAGGCTGTGCGAGCTGGGCGTGAAGATCGCCATCGACGATTTCGGCACCGAGTATTCCTCGTTCGACTACCTCAAGACCTACAGGGTCAATCACCTCAAGCTGGCCCAGCGCTTTCTCGACAGCGCCAGCAGCGACCCGGACAACGCCATGACGCTGCGGGCCATCCTCAACTTCGCCCGCGAGGTGGGCATCGGGGTCACCGCTGAAGGGGTGGAAACCCAGGAGCAGCGCACCACCCTGATATCCAACGGCACGCCACTGGGGCACTCGCCCGGCATGGCAGTCGACAGCGACCAGGCTGGCGAACTGCTCAAGGCCAGGTCTGCCGCGGTGGACGGCAGCGCCTGGTCGGCGGATCCGACGTCGGAGAATTTCAGGTGAACCCTTTATCCGTGGTGCCCAATCGGCGGATCCTGATCATCGACGATACACCGGCGATCCATCAGGACTTTCGCAAGATTCTCAGCCCCGAAGACGAAGGGCTTCTGGGCAACACCGAAGCCTTGCTGCTCGGCGCCAGCCGCAAACCCCACCAGCACTTCGAGCTGGACTCGGCCTATCAGGGCGAGGAAGCCGTGGAACTGGTCAAACGCGCCCAGGCCGAAGGCCGGCCCTATGCCCTGGCCTTTATCGACATGCGCATGCCACCGGGCTGGGATGGCCTGCAGACCATCGAGCACCTGTGGAAAACCGACCCGCAGTTGCAGATCGCCTTATGCACCGCGTTCTCCGATTACTCATGGGAGGCCATGGCCGAACGCATCGAATTCGGCGACCAGTTGCTGATCCTGAAAAAGCCGTTCGACAGCCTCGAGATCCGCCAGATGGCCAGTGCCCTGACCTGGAAATGGCAGCTGGCGCAGGACGCGGCGAGCAAGATGCGCAACCTGGAACAGACCATCGAGGAACGGGTCCAGGAACTGCTGAGCGTGTCGCACCTGCTGCATTACGATGTGCTCACGGGGCTGCCCAACAGTACCTTGCTGGGTGATCGCCTGACCCAGCATCTGTCCCAGTCCCGCCGCCATGATCGCCAGTTGGCGGTGATGTTCATCGGCCTGGACCGATTCAAACGCATCAACAACGCACTCGGACACCCGGCGGGAGACGAGATGCTCAAGCTCGTCGCCCGCAGCCTAGCGATCACGTTGCGCGAAACCGACTCGGTATTTCGCTACGGTTCGGACGAGTTCGTGGTGATTATCGGCGACATCCTGCACCCGCAGCAGACCCGAGGGGTGGCCGAAAAACTCCTGGCCGCCATCAACACCCCTCATTCCGTGGCGGGCCACGACCTGACAGTCACCGCCAGCCTGGGCATCAGCATCTACCCCTACGACGGCGCCGATGCGGTAACGCTGATCAAGAACGCCGAGACCGCCATGCGCAACGTCAAGGACAGCGGCCCCAACAACTTCAGCTTTTTCATCGAAGACATGAACCTGCGCGCGCGCCAGCAACAGACCCTGGAAACCGGCCTGCGCCTGGCGTTGCAGCGTGAGGAGTTCGTCCTGCACTACCAGCCCAAGCTGGACCTGGCCCGGGGCACGGTGGTCGGTGCCGAAGCGTTGGTGCGCTGGAACCGGCCCGGCCATGGCTGGGTGTTCCCCTCGGACTTCATCCCGGTGGCCGAAGACAGCGGGCTGATCGTCGCTCTCAGCCAATGGGTATTGCGCCGTGCCTGCCTGCAATCGCAGGCCTGGCAGGCGCAGGGCCTGCCGCCCATCTGCATGTCGGTGAATGTGTCAGCCATCGATTTCCGTCAGCACGACTACGTCGAGCGCCTTACCCGCACACTGGCCGAGACCGGGCTCGACCCGACCTTGCTGGAGCTGGAAATCACCGAAAGCGTGCTGATGCAGAACGTCGACGCCACCATCGCTACGCTCCGCGCCATCAAGCAGCTGGGCGTGCGTCTGGCCATCGACGACTTTGGCACCGGCTACTCGAGCTTGAGTTACCTGCAGAAATTCCCGGTCGACGTGTTGAAGATCGACCAGTCGTTCGTGCGTGACCTGGGTACCGACAGCAACGACGCAAAACTGGTCAGCAGCATCATCGACCTGGGTAAAAGCCTGAACCTGAGCATCATCGCCGAAGGTATAGAGACCGCCGAGCAACTGGACTTTCTCAAGCGCCACCACTGCGAGGAAGGCCAGGGCTTCTACTTCAGCAAAGCCGTGGAACCCGAGGTATTCGCCCGCTTCCTGGCCGACTCCCAGCGACCTCACCTGCCTCATCCATAAAGCTGTGCCTGGTAAGGATACCGACCATGTCGTCACTCGCACTGCTCCTTTCGGCCAGCCTGCTGCTCGCTCCAGGCGCCGGGGCCGCGCCATTGGAAGGGCCGCTCAAACCCCTCCCCGCGGCGCCGGCGCTGGACAGCAAACGGGTCGAACTGGGACGACGCTTGTTCAACGATCCGCGCCTGTCGGTGAATAACAGCCTGTCGTGCGCCAGTTGCCATCGCCTCGATCAGGGCGGCGCCGATACCGTCCCGCACTCCCTGGGTTTCGATGGCAAGCCCGTGGCGGTCAACACCCCGAGCGTGTTCAATGCCAGCCTGAACTTCCACCAGTTCTGGGACGGTCGGGTCGAAACCCTGGAAGACCAGGTGCATATCGTGGTGCAGAGCCCCAGTGAAATGGGCAGCGACTGGAAAGTCGCGGTGCAGCGCATCGCCGACGACCCGGTCTATCGCAGCGCCTTCGCCGACGCCTACCCCGACGCCGTGACCCAGAGCAATATCCAGGGCGCCCTGGCCGACTACGAACGCACCCTGCTCAGCGCCAACTCGCGCTTCGACCAATACCTGGCGGGCAACACCGAGATCCTCGACATAGAGGAAAAGTACGGCTACCAGCGCTTCCAGGAATACGGCTGCATTGCCTGTCACCAGGGGGTGAATATCGGCGGCAACATGTTCCAGAAGTTCGGCGTGCTCGGCGACTACTTCGCGGCCCGGGGCAATCCCACCGAGGCGGACCTGGGGCGGTTCAACGTCACGGGCGAAGAAGAAGACCGTTATGTGTTCAAGGTGCCGAGCCTGCGTAACGTCGCAGTCACCGCGCCGTACTTCCACGACGGCTCGCAAGCCACCCTCGAAGGCGCCGTGGCGGTGATGTTCAAGTACCAGTTGGGACGTACGCCGTCCGAGGAAGACAAACGCCTGATCGTCAAATTCCTCAACACCCTGACCGGCGAGTGGCAAGGCAAACCCTTATGAAAGTATCCCGTCGCGTGAGCATCCTGCTGTTGTCCGCCCTCGCGGTCCTGCTGGCTTCAATCCTGCTGTTCCTCTACCTCAAATCCAGATCCGACCAGACCGTGACCTACACCGAGTCCCGCGACCTGATCCGCCAGATCAAGCAGCAGAACTCGCTGTGGGAGAACGAAATACTCAAGGCCAGGGTGGCCATCACCCACAACTACGACCCGCTGGTTTCACCGCTGAGCGAGATGACGCGCCTGTGGCTGGATTTCGACTCGATGGAGGCGCAGAACCAGCGCAACGATTCGCCGCTGTGGCGCAACGCCCATGACGGCTATCTGAACGCGATGAAGGAAAAAACCCGGCTGGTGGAACAGTTCAAGTCGCACAACTCCGTGCTGCGCAACTCCCTGGCCTTCCTGCCGACCGCCGAGGACGACATCCAGCAGGAACTGGCGAAAATGCGCGACGCGGACAAATTGCAACTGCAGAACATCGCCACCGATACCTACGATCTGTTGCTCAGCAGCCTGGAGTTCGCCCAGGTCACCTCCGCCGACAGGGCCGCGGATATCCTGGTGGGCCTGAACAAGCTGGCGGTCAACAAGGAGCGCTTGCCCACTGAGTTCCATGGCCTGATCGATACCCTCAGCAACCACGTCGAGCTGATCCTGCGCGAGCAACCCAAGGTCAACCATCTGCTCGAGGAAATCGAAGTGGTACCGGTCGCCGAACGCCTGGACGACATCACCATCCTGCTCAACCGCGACCAGCAGCAGGCCGAGGCCGTTGACCAGAAGTACCATTTCTACCTGCTGCTGTTTTCCTCGCTGCTGGTGCTGCTGCTGATCTGGCTGGGTATTCGCCTGATCCGCAGTTTTGCCGAGATCAACCAGATGAACCGGGCCCTGGTGGCCGCCAACGACGAACTCGAGCAAAGGGTCGAAGAACGCACACGCCAGCTCAAGGATACCCAGAGCGAGCTGCTCGACACCGCCCGCCAGGCGGGCATGGCGGAAATCGCCACCAACGTCCTGCACAACGTCGGCAACGTGCTCAACAGCGTAAACATCTCCGCCGACCTGGTCAGCCGCAAGCTGCGCAACAGCAAGGCCCAGGGGCTGGGCAAGGCGATGCAGTTGATCAACGAGCACAAGCAGGACCTGGGCCGCTTTCTCACCGAGGACGAAAAGGGCAAGTTGCTGCCCGGCTACCTGAACCAGCTGGTCGAGGCCATCGACCTGGAACAGCAAGGCATGACCGAGGAGCTGACCCAACTGAGCAAAAGCGTCGATCACATCAAGGACATCGTTGCCACCCAGCAATCCTATGCAGGCGCCAGCAGCCTGCTGGAACCACTGTCGGTCAGCGAACTGCTCGAAGACGCATTGCGCATGAACTCCGGCGCCCTCACCCGCCACCATGTGACGGTGCTCAAGGAGTACAGCGATGTGCCGCGGATCATGGGCGACAAGCACCGCCTGCTGCTGATCCTGATCAACCTGATCAGCAACGCCAAGTACGCCATGTCCGACCTGTCCAATCAGACGCGCAACATGACCCTGGCGGCAGCGGTGGTCGACGGCGAGACCCTGCAGATCAGCGTACGCGACGAAGGCGAAGGCATAGCCCCGGAAAACATGACCCGCATCTTTGCCCACGGTTTCACCACCCGCAAGGAAGGCCATGGGTTCGGCCTGCACAGTTGCGCGCTGGCGGCCATCGAGATGAATGGCCACCTGACCGCCCACAGCGACGGTCCGGGCAAAGGTGCGCTGTTCGTCCTGCAGATCCCCCTGATAGCCGCCGAAGGTGAGCCATGAACAACCCGATAAACCGGCGCGTCCTGCTGATCGACGACACCCCTGCGATCCACGACGACTTCCGCAAGATCCTCACCCCCAAGACCGGCGACAGCGCCGACCTCGATGCGATGGAAAGCGCGCTGTTCGGCAACGCGCCGAAAACCACCGCCACGGTGTTCGAACTGGACTCGGCCTACGGTGGCCAGGAAGGCCTGGACAAGCTGCTGGAGGCGGCGAGCAAGGGCCAGCCCTACGCCCTGGCCTTCGTCGACATGCGCATGCCCGATGGCTGGGATGGCGCGCAAACCATCGAAGAGTTGTGGAAGCACGATCCGTTGCTGCAGGTGGTGGTGTGCACCGCCTACTCCGACTACTCCTGGGACGAGTTGCTCGATCGACTGAACGGTCATGACCGCCTGCTGATCCTGAAAAAGCCCTTCGACAATATCGAAGTCCAGCAGATGGCCAACACCCTCACCACCAAATGGGAAATGACCTTGCGGGCGCAGTTGCAGATGAGCGAGCTGGAAGAGCGGGTGGAGCAACGTACCCTGGCGCTCACGCAGGCCAGTGCCGCGCTGCAACGGGAGATCGACGAACGCAAGCTGCTGGAAAGCCAGCTGGTGCAATCGGAAAAGCTCGCCTCCCTGGGCCAGTTGGCCGCCGGGGTCGCCCATGAAATCAACAACCCGATCGGCTTCATTTCCTCCAACCTCGGCGCCCTGGACAACTACTTCAAGCACCTGCAGGAGATGCTCCAGGCCTACGTCAGCGCCGAAGACGGGGTCGCTGCCAGCGAGCTGCGCGATCAGCTGAAACAACTGCGCATGGACATCGAGCTGGATTTCCTCCTCGAGGACATCCCCCTGCTGATCAAGGAGTCCAAGGACGGCATCGACCGGGTCAGCCAGATCGTCAGGGACCTCAAGGACTTTTCCCGGGTCGACTCGACCCAGGAATGGCAATGGACGGACCTGCAACAGGGCATCGACTCGACCCTGAACATCGTCGCCGCCGAGATCAAGTACAAGGCCGACGTGGTCAAGGAATACACCGAGTTGCCAGAGATCGAGTGCCTGCCTTCGCAGATCAACCAGGTGGTGATGAACCTGATCGTCAACGCCGCCCAGGCCATGGGTAACCAACGGGGCACCATCACCCTGCGCAACGGCGTCGAGGGCGAAAACGTGTGGATCGAAGTGGCCGACAACGGCTCGGGCATCCCGCCGGACAGCCTGCAGAAAATCTTCGACCCGTTTTTCACCACCAAACCCGTGGGCCAGGGCACGGGGTTGGGGCTGTCGCTGTCCTACGGCATCGTCAAGAAACACCGCGGCGACATCTCGGTGCGCAGCGAGGTCGGTGTCGGCACCACCTTCCGCGTCGAGCTTCCGGTGCATCAGAGCCGAAAGGCCGGCTGAACACCCGGCCCACCACTGCTTCCGTAGGAGCCAGGCTTGCCGGCGATCCAGGCGACGCGCTGGGTCAGGCAGGCCCCCACCGCGGGCAAGCCTCGCTCCTACATCACTCTCCCGGAACATGCCGCATTCTCGATGACACCACTGCCTCTGTAGGAGCCAAGCTTGCGGGCGATCCTGGCAGCGCGATGGGTCAGGCAAGCCCCCATCGCGGGCAAGCCTCGCGCCTACAGGGACTGTGCATGCCGCTGGCCCGATCTCTTGTATGATGGCGCGCTTCAAGAATGGGTCGCGGATTTCGTCTTGCCAATGACCACCGGAGCAAATCCGGTCTGACGCCTTCAGGGCACACAGCGCTTCCCCCGTCTTAAACAGCACGACGCTTTCCCGAGCGCGCCTGGGCCTCTGTGCCTGGTATTCGCCCGGTCCGGGATCGCCATCGTCGAGGAGCTTTTCATGGATATGCTTTACCGGGTTTCCCGCCAGGGGCTGCCCGCCCCGCGGTTCGCGCGCAATCTGCTGGGCCTGCTGCTGGCCGGTGCCGCGCCCATGACCCAGGCCGCCGAAACCGAACTGCCGGCGCTGACCGTGACCGGCGAAGACCGTTCCGGCTATCAGGCCGGCAGCGCCGCGGTCGGCGGTTTCGAATCGGCTCCTCTGCTCGATACGCCAGCCTCGATTGCGGTGATCAACGAAGCCTTGATCAAGGACCAGCAGGCCCGCCTGCTCAGCGAGGTGCTGAAAAACGACGCCTCGGTAGGCGAAAGCTATGCGCCGGTCGGCTACTACGAGAACTTCACGGTGCGCGGTTTCTCCCTGAACGCCGCCAGCAGCTACCGGGTCAACGGCCGCAGCATCACCGGCGAGCAGAACGTCGGCCTGGAAAACAAGCAGCAGGTGGAGTTGCTCAAGGGGTTGAACGGCCTGCAGAGCGGCGTCAGCGAACCCGGCGGGCTGATCAACTACGTGACCAAGCGCCCCACCGACGTACGCTCGGTCACGGTCTCCACCGACGATCGCGGCAGCGGCTATGTGGCCACCGACGTCGGCGGCTGGTTCGGCAGCGAACAGCAGTTCGGGCTGCGCGCCAACCTGGCCCACGAAGACATCCACTCCTACGTCGAACACACCAATGGCCAGCGCGACTTCGCTTCCCTGGCTTTCGACTGGAACATCAGCCCCGACGCCCTGCTGCAGCTGGATGTCGAGTACCAGACCAAGGAACAGCGCTCGGCCCCGGGTTATCAATTGCTCGGCGGCTCCAGCCTGCCGCACCACGCCTCGCCGAAAAAGCTCCTGGCGCACCAGAGCGGTTCGAAGCCGGTCAGCACCGACGCGCTGAACCTCAACGGCAACTTCGAATACCGCTTCAACGATCAGTGGAAAGGCAACCTCAGCGCCTCGCGCAGCCGGGTGGTGATCGACGACTACAGCTCATTCGCCTGGGGCGGATGCAGCTCGGATTGCGGCGTCGGCAACTACTTCAGCCCCGAGGGCGACTACGACATCTACGACTTCCGCAGCCCCGACGATACCCGGCGCAACGATGAAGTGCAGGCAGTCCTCAGTGGCAGCTTCGACACCGGCGGCCTGGGTCACGAACTCAGCGTCGGGACCAGCGCGTTCCGCCGCGTGGTGGACAAGCGCGACCCGATCAACCAGATGATCGGCAGTGCCAATATCAAGGGTGAGCCAGCGGATTTCGCCCGTTACGGCGGCCCGCTCAACGACTCCTACCGCCGCCTGGACAGCCGCCAGTACGGGTTGTTCTTCAACGACCGGATCAGCTTCAACGAACACTGGCAGACCGTTCTCGGCGGGCGTGAAGTACGCCTGGACGAGGAAACCTTCGACAGCCAGGGCGACACCACGCGCCACACCCAGCGTTATGTGTTCCTGCCCCAGGCCGCGCTGATCTACAAGCCGGTGCAGAACCTGGCGCTGTACACCCGCTACAGCAAGGGCCTGTCCCTGGGCGGCGAAGCGCCGTGGTTCGCCAGCAATGCCTTTGAAATCCTCGCGCCTACCGTGTCGCGGCAGATCGAGGCCGGCATCAAATACGACTGGCAGCGCATCAGCCTGGCCGCGGCGCTGTTCCAGATCCGCCAGGCCTACCAGTATTCCCGGCCGAATGGCGACGGCACCTTTACCTTCACCCAGCAGGGCGAACAGAAGAACACCGGTCTGGAACTCTCGGCCAATGGCTGGGCCACGCAACGCCTGCAGGTCTCGGCCAGCGTCGCGGCGATCCGCGCGCGGGTCACCGGCAGCGACACCCCGGAGTATGAAGGTCACCAGGCGCTCAACGTGCCGACCCTGCGCGCCAGCCTCTATGGCGACTACGCCCTGCCCTGGTTCGACGGCCTGGCGTTGCTCGGCGGGGTGCAGTACAGCGGTCGCAAGTACGCCAACCGCGAGGGCGAAGTGCAGACCGGCAGCTATGCCGTGTTCAACATCGGCAGTCGTTACAGCACCCGCATCGACGGTTACGACACCGTGTTCCGGCTGACTGTGGACAACCTGTTCGACAAGCGCTACTGGCGCGATGCCGGTGAGTACATGGGCGATGGCTACCTGTTCCAGGGCGCGCCCCTGACCGCGCGCTTGAGTGCCTCGATCAATTTCTGATCGGGGCCTGCCCTACTGGAAGGCATCGACCAGGACGTCGAAGATCATCTGATTCGAGGTCCTGACCAGCAGCAGATCGGAGCCCGCACGCCACCATTGGTAGCCGTCATAACGCGGCAACTGCTGGACCAGTCTGGGGCTCAAGCGTCGCGACTGCTGCCTGGGCAACGTCCTGCCCCGGCGCAGGCTCTGCCTGGCATCGGCAGGCAAGGCCGCAGCCGTGCTCCAGTCCCGCTTCGAAGCCTGCAACAGCGTCTTCACCTGGTAGTAGTTGACCACGGGAAGACGATCCCAATTCGCATGGTCGTTGGAGTACCGGGCGTTGGCCTGCGTGCCAGGCGCGGCGTTGGCATCCAGCGGGATCGACAGCAGAATCGAGACGATCGAGATTAACGAGCCAGCTCTGAACATCGCCTTCTCCAGGCATCATTGCGTCGAGCTTATGGAAAGGGATTTCCCGGCAATAGTTCCCGGGCAGGCGTGACCTGAATGTTTCGGTTAGAAATACGCCATGGGCGCAAGGCAGGATCGCAGGACGCGAGGGCAAAGGCTCTTGAGCCCGCCACACAAACAAAAACGCCGCTCCTGGGAGCGGCGTTTTTTTTAACCTGGAACGGACAGCGGGTTCCGGGTATTGGCTGCACTCGACCGGGTCGGGCGCAGCCGGGTATTACAGAGCCATGTCAGCCGACGGGTTGCTCTCTTGCGCTTTCGGCTTGTCGCCAGCCGGCTGCTGAGGAGCAACGGTCTGACCGATGGCCGGAGGCGGAGTCAATTGCAGCACTTCGCTGGTGTAGGCCCACTCTTGAGCGACACGCTCAGGACTGCCGTTGAGCTGGGTACCGTAGCTCGGCACGATCTGGTGCAGCTTCGCCTGCCAGGCAGGAGTCGCGACCTTGTCCTTGAAGACCTTCTCCAACACGCTGAGCATGATCGGCGCGGCGGTCGAAGCACCTGGCGAAGCACCCAGCAGGCCGGCAATGCTGCCGTCCTTGGCGCTGACGATCTCGGTGCCCAGTTTCAGCACGCCACCCAGTTGCTCGTCGCGCTTGATGATCTGCACGCGCTGGCCGGCCTGCCACAGACGCCAGTCTTCAGCCTTGGCGTTAGGGAAGTACTCTTTCAGGGCATTCAGGCGGTCTTCATCCGACAGCATCAGCTGGCCGGCGAGGTACTCGACCAGCGGGTACTCCTTGATGCCGACCTTGGTCATAGGCCAGATGTTGTGAGTAGTGGTAGTGGTCAGCAGGTCGAGGTACGAACCTTCCTTGAGGAACTTGGTGGAGAAGGTCGCGAACGGGCCAAACAGGATCACGCGCTTGCCGTCCAGCACGCGGGTGTCCAGGTGCGGAACCGACATCGGTGGAGCGCCGACCGACGCCTTGCCGTAGGCCTTCGCCAGGTGCTGCTCGGCGATCGTCGGGTTCTCGGTCACCAGGAACGAGCCGCCCACAGGGAAACCGGCATATTCCTGGGCTTCAGGGATGCCCGACTTCTGCAGCAGGTGCAGGGCACCGCCGCCCGCGCCGATGAACACGAACTTGGCGTCGGTCTGGGTTTCAGTACCGTCTTTCAGGTTCTTGTACACCACGCGCCAGGAGCCATCTTCGTTACGCTTGATGTCTTCCACTTCGCTCGACAGCTTGAGCGAGAAGTTCGGCTGGGCTTTCAGGTGGCCAACGAACTGGCGAGTGATCTCGCCGAAGTTCACGTCGGTGCCGAGCGGCGACCAGGTGGCGGCGATCTTCTGCTTCGGATCGCGCCCTTCCATCATCAGCGGGACCCACTTCTTGATCTGCTCCGGGTCTTCGGAGTACTGCATGCCGGCGAACAGCGGGCTCGCCTGCAGCGCTTCGTAGCGCTTCTTCAGGAACTTGATGTTGTCATCGCCCCACACGAAGCTCATGTGCGGAGTGGAGTTGATGAACGAACGCGGGTCCTTCAGGACATTGTTCTTGACTTGCCACGACCAGAACTGGCGGGAAATCTGGAAGGCTTCGTTGATCTCGATCGCCTTGGCGATCTCGACCTTGCCGTCCTTGTTTTCCGGGGTGTAGTTCAGTTCCGCCAGGGCAGAGTGACCGGTACCGGCGTTGTTCCAGCCGTTCGAGCTTTCTTCGGCAACGCCGTCGAGGCGCTCGACCATTTCCATCGACCAGCCCGGCTCCAGCTCATTGAGCCAGACACCCAGGGTCGAACTCATGATGCCGCCACCGATGAGCAGCACATCCACTTTCTTGGTCTCGGCGGCGTACGCGGAGCTGAGCCCCATCGTCATCGCCAAGCCCAGCAGGGCCGTGTTCACTTTTTTCAACATACAGTAGTTCCTACGATAGAACGCCATCCGCCCCCCCATTCTCGATCATCAGTCGCCCCGGCACCGCCATGGGTTCCCGTACTCAGAAGAACTGAAGGGTGGGCACACAAGGCCGACATGACACTATCGACCTCAGTTTATATGTCGCTCCTGCGCTGACTTCTTATTCGCTATTGGCTTCAGCTACTTGAGTGACACTATTTTGTTGGGACGCCTTCGGACAGCATCGATCGACGGTCCGAAACGCCCGCTAAAACCACATTCCCACAGAGAGACTAGTCGGGTGTAACCAAAGGAGTGAATCAACAACACCCGGTATCACGATCGGCCTGCTGCCAACACCCTCGATCACCGCCTGACAGCGGCAAGGCCATGGGTATCGCACACAGGGATCGCCCCCAACCCTGGCAGCCCTCCTGCTGAAAACGGACATAATGGCCATCATGGGTGGTGGCTAACGCGCCATTGTCTACTGGACGGATAAGGCCGTCAAAAAAACTGTCGGATTTGTCCTGTTTTTATGCAGAAAAGTACCTTGATGATTCAAGAATTTGCCTGAATAAAAGCAAAGTGAGCGCCCAGGACAAGATCCGGCGAATACCAGGCACAAAAAAAGCCCTTGAACGGCCAGGGCTTTCCTGTGGATGGAGTCGCGCGATTCAACGGCAACGGGCTGTCACTTTGACAAACCCTTCACCCAAGGCATGAAGCGGCCTACAGACAATCATGTACCGCCTTTTTCAGCACGGCGGACTTGGCCCAGGGTGTTCCCTGGTAGAGCGAGACCAGGCTGCCGTTCTTCGACTTCACCACTTCCACGACCTCATCCGACGCCAGGCTGCCAGGAGCGGTGATCCGATAGCCATTGGAGATATCGGACTGGATGGTCCTGGGCGTCTCCCGCTGCCAGGCCGGAAAGACACACTGCGCATAGTCTTTCGGCGTTTTGCCAGTCAGCTCACTGACATTCGGCTTGCCCGGTGCCAAAGCCGTGGGTAACGAACACCCGGCCAACAGTCCCATCAGCGACGCCCCTAGCCAAACTCGCATATGTCTTCCTCATCCTTAAAAAATCGAGAAATGTACCATTTGCCCGCGCCGATCGTTAGCAACACCTGCCTCTTTCGCCGAACGGTATCCCCGACCGGCGATCATCACCTGATATCTGTCAAAAAACCTTAACCCCGTCACGTCCCCGAACAGGCAAATAACAGTTTGTCCACGGCGGCGGTTGGCGGAAAATTCCCGCTGCCTGCCGTCTGCACAACTTCCTGCGCCCTGGTTCATGGCACCTATTGAGCGCGGTTTCAGCCGGGCGCCATGGGATGCAGGACAATGCGGCGAGGCATTTGAGGAGCACACGGCGACTGTTCCTACAGTTCGGATGAGCGGTGCAAGCCAACAGGTTCTTTTGGGAATATCTTGAATCGCCAGCACCCCCAAAGCCCAAAGGACGCGGCGATGAACATCATCAAGACTTTCGAGATTCGCTACTGTTTCGCAGGTTCGCAAAGGACCTTCACTTACCAGGGCGTGCGATTGAGCGACAGCGACACCTGGTATCTGGCCTTCCTGCATTCCGGGTGCCTGATTACCCACGACACCCCCTGCGGCGGGACCTACCGCACCATGCAGAGATTCGCCGAGCGCAGCGGCGTCACGCTGGCGAACTGGAGAGAGCTGTCTGAAAAGACCTAGCCCTGCCTCCCCCGCACAGCTCAGACGTCCGACACTCGCGCAAGGAAGCGCTCAACCTGTCCAATGATCCACTTGCACAACAGCTAGAAACCGCCGGCAAATGCCCGACGCCCCGCCCTGATTTCAGTCCGCAACTCACCGATAAAATTGGCCACCGCCCGAACACTGGTGAGATGCTCGGTCGAGACCCTGGTAATGAACAGATCGATCCGCCCGCTTTGCGGTTCGAAAACCTTGATCGCCAGGGAGCCGTCGAGGTTGACGCTGCAGGTGCAGGAAAGCGGCAGGAAACCGGACTCCAGGATCTGGCAAAGCTCGTCCATCGAGAGCATGGGAAATTCCTCCTTGGCGGGACCACTTGGAGAGAGTGCCCCTTGAGAATAGGTCACAAGAACGCAGCTCATACCAAGGCATTCACTGCAAAGTGTTATCCAGCACGCATTTTTGCCAGGCCAATCCGCTCAGTGGCACGGCGCGAGCACCACCCTGACCTTCAGTCGCGGCAGTGCCGGCCGAGCGCATTTTGACGCTGGACCGGCCAGGCGCTATGGTCGCGGGGCTTGTGCACCTTGCCAAGCCGAAACGCTTCCCCCAATTCCATCCAGGATCGACGATGGCCGCACCCGAACACCCGCATGAAGTGGCCCTGCAGAAGTTTCTCGCGGCGCGCCCGGAGCTTCGTGAAGCACTCGATCACCTCAACCCCCTGGCCGCCCAGGCCAGGGGCGAAACCCAGGAACAATACCGCGCCGAGCGGCTGCACGAAGCCTTCGAGGCCGAGGCGGAACGTCAGGGCCTGTTTGCCTGGGAACTGAGCCTGCAACTGACCGCGCAGAGCGCGGAAGAATTCGCCGCGCGGCGGCTCGAAGTGCACCGGGAAGTGGCGGAAATGGCCGGCATGCCCTGGGCCGAGTATTGCGAGCTACACGGCCTGCCGCGCGATTGAGCACAGCTCGGGCCTTCGATAAAGGATCACTGTCACCATGAGTCAACGCTGATGTTGCCCTCTTCCACCAGCCTCCGTACTAACCCGGGCCTGCTGCGTCGTGAGAAATGGCGCGGCCGCATAGGCCTGTGCCTGGTCGCCAGCCTGTCAGTGCTGGCCGGCATGACCGACGCCATCGGCTTCATGGCCACCGGAGACTTCGTCTCCTTCATGAGCGGCAACACCACGCGCCTGGCCGTCGCCATCAGCGATGCCAACCTGGCCCTGACCCTGCATCTGCTGTTGCTGGTGGCCACCTTCATCGCCGGCAACGCCCTGGGCATAGTCGTCAGCCGCTTCGGTGGCCGCCGGGCCCTGCCGTTGCTGCTGTGCATTGCCACGCTGTTGTGCGCGGCGGCCGCCTGGCCATTTGAACAACAGCTGCCGGCCTTGCTGGCCGCGATCATCGCCATGGGCATGCTCAATGCCGCCGTCGAGGAAGTGAACGGGCTGCCCGTGGGCTTGACCTATGTCACCGGTGCCCTGTCACGCTTTGGCCGCGGCCTGGGCCGCTGGATGCTCGGCGAACGGCGCAATGGCTGGCGCGTGCAGCTGGTGCCCTGGAGCGGCATGTTCGCCGGCGCCGTTCTGGGCGCCGTTCTGGAGCAGCATCTCGGCCTCGCGGCCCTGTTCGTCAGCGGCCTGCTGTCGGCGCTGCTAGGGCTGTTGTCGCTGAAGATCCCCCATCGCTGGCAACTGGGCTATATGCCGCGCTAAAGCCACTTCGCCGGGCCCGGCATAAAGCTTTATCATGGCCCCAGGTTTGCAGACAGAGTTATTCATGAAGTTCGCCATTGCCCTTTTTTCCGCCGCTCACGCGCCCTCCTCGCGCCGCGCCCTGGCATTCGCCCAGGCGGCGCTGGCCGGAGGCCACGAGATCGTGCGGCTGTTTTTCTATCAGGATGGCGTGCACAGCGCATCGGACAACATCGTCACCCCGCAGGACGAACTGGACCTGCCCGCGCAATGGCGGACCTTCGTCAGCGAGCACCAGCTCGACGGCGTGGTGTGCATTGCCGCGGCCCTGCGCCGCGGGGTGTTGGACCAGGAGGAAGCCGCGCGCTACCAGCGCCCGGCCGTCAACCTGAGCGCACCCTGGGAGCTTTCCGGGCTCGGCCAGTTGCACGACGCCGTACAGGCGGCCGACCGCCTGATCTGTTTTGGAGGGCCATGAAATGGCGCAATCCCTGCTGATTATCAGCCGCCAGGCGCCCTGGTCCGGTCCTGGCGCCCGCGAAGCCCTGGATATCGTGCTGGCGGGCGGCGCCTTCGACCTGCCGATCGGCCTGCTGTTTCTCGACGACGGCGTGTTTCAGCTGGCCCCCGGGCAGCAAGCCGCTGCCGTGCAGCAAAAGGACCTCAGCGCCAATCTGCAGGCGCTGTCGCTGTTTGGTGTGGAGCAGGTGTTCGCCTGCGGCGCCAGCGTGACGGAACGCGGCCTGGAACCGGCTACGCTGAACCTGGACGAGGTGCAGGTCCTGGCCCCGGCCGAACTCGGCGCGCTTATTGACCGTTTTGACCAGGTGATCACCCTCTGATGTCGACCTTGCACGTGCTGTCCCACTCGCCCTTCACCGACTCCCGGCTGACCAGTTGCCTGCGCCTGCTCGGCCCGCAGGATGCCATCCTCCTGTGTGGCGACGCGGTGTATGCCCTACAGCCTGGCAGCGCGCCGCTGGCAGCCCTGCAGGCACGCGGCGAGGCGCTGGCGCTCTACGTCCTGGCGGAAGACCACCAGGCCCGCGGCCTGGAAGTTCCGGCCTGGGCCACCAGTGTCGACTACCCGGCGTTCGTCGCACTGTCGATCCACTACGACAAGGTCAACAGCTGGTTATGAACGCACTGACTGTCGGCGAACGCGCCATCGCCCTGGACAAGGACGGCTACCTGGTGGAACTGGGCGACTGGTCCAGCGAGGTGGCCGACGCCCTGGCCGCGGCGGAACAGATCGAACTGACCCCCGAGCACTGGGAAATCCTCGAGCTGCTGCGCGGCTTCTATCAAGAGTTCCAGCTGTCGCCCGCGACCCGCCCCCTGATCAAATACACCGCCTTGAAGCTGGGCCCGGACAAGGGCAACAGCCTGCACCTGAACCGACTGTTCAAAGGCACTCCCGCCAAACTTGCCGCCAAGCTGGCGGGCCTGCCCAAGCCGACCAATTGCCTATGACCGATTTCGCCACGCTGACCACCGAAACGCCCGCCGAGCATCCTTTCGCGCAGTTCGTGCGCATTCTCGGCAAAGGCAAACGCGGTGCCCGCAGCCTCACCCGTGAAGAAGCCCACGAAGCCATGGGCATGCTGCTCGACGACAAGGTCGAGGACACCCAGCTCGGCGCCTTCCTGATGCTGTTGCGGCACAAGGAAGAAAGCCCCGAGGAGCTGGCGGGCTTTACCGAAGCCCTGCGCCAGCGCCTGCAGGCGCCGCCGATCAAGGTCGACCTGGACTGGCCCAGCTATGCCGGCAAAAAGCGCCACCTGCCCTGGTTCCTGCTGGCCGCCAAGTGCCTGGCGCAAAACGGCGTGCGCATCCTGCTGCACGGCGGTGGCGCCCATACCGCCGGCCGGCTGTACACCGAGCAATTGCTGGAGCAGTTGCAGATCCCGCTGTGCCGTGACTGGCAGGCAGTCGCTACCGCACTGGACCAGGGCAACCTGGCCTTTATCCCCCTGGGCGACTGGGCGCCCCAGCTGCAACGCATGATCGACCTGCGCAACACCCTGGGCCTGCGCTCGCCGATCCACTCCCTGGCGCGCATCCTCAACCCGCTGGGCGCGCGCTGCGGCCTGCAAAGCATCTTCCACCCCGGCTATCAGGGCGTGCACCGCGATGCCAGCGGCCTGCTGGGGGACAACGTCATCGTGATCAAGGGCGACGGCGGCGAAATCGAGATCAACCCGGACAGCGCCAGCCACCTGTACGGCACCACCGGCGGCGTCAGCTGGGATGAGGAATGGCCGGCGCTGTCCGAGCAGCGCCATGTAAAACCGGCCAGCCTCGACCCCGAGCACCTGAAAGCCGTCTGGCGCGGCGATGTGCAGGACAGCTACCCGCAACTGGCGCTGATCGCCACCATGGCCCTGGCCCTGCGCGGGCTCGGCATGCCTCGGGAACAGGCGTTCGAGCAGGCTCGGCAATACTGGGACGCTCGCGACAGATCGATTTAGCCGATCATAACCGCCCGACTTTTGCGTAATTCGTTCGAACTCCTCGGATTAGACTGCACACCAATGCACACTGACCGAGGAGTTTTTTCATGGGCCTGCTGATTGAAGGACGCTGGCACGACCAGTGGTACGAAAGCAGCAAAGACGGTGCCTTCCAGCGCGAACAGGCGCAACGCCGCAACTGGGTGACCGCCGATGGCAAGCCGGGCCCAAGCGGCGAAGGCGGCTTTCGTGCGGAAGCCGGGCGTTATCATCTGTACGTTTCCCTGGCCTGCCCCTGGGCGCACCGCACGCTGATCCTGCGCAAGCTCAAGGGCCTGGAAAGTCTGGTCGACGTGTCTGTGGTCAGCTGGCTGATGCTGGAACAAGGCTGGACTTTCGACCGGGCCCTGGGCTCCAGCGGCGACAAACTGGATCACCTGGATTTCCTGCATCAGCGCTACACCGCCGATACCCGCGACTACACCGGCCGCGTCACCGTGCCCGTGCTCTGGGACAAACAGCAGAAACGCATCGTCAGCAACGAATCGGCGGAAATCATCCGCATGTTCAACAGCGCCTTCGATGACCTGAGCGGCAACGGCCTGGACTTCTATCCGGAGCCGCTACGCCGCGAAATCGACGAACTGAACGCGCGCATCTATCCGGCGGTGAACAATGGCGTGTATCGCGCCGGCTTCGCCACTTCGCAACAAGCCTACGAAGCGGCCTTCGACGATGTGTTCGCCGAACTCGACTGGCTGGAACAGCGCCTGGGCAGCCAACGCTACCTGGCCGGCGAATACCTGACGGAAGCGGACATTCGCCTGTTCACCACGCTGATCCGCTTCGACGCGGTGTATTACGGTCACTTCAAGTGCAACCTGCGGCGGATCGCCGATTATCCGAACCTGTCGAACTGGCTGCGGGAGCTGTATCAGTGGCCGGGGATTGCCGAAACCGTGGATTTTGCCCATATCAAGGGGCACTACTACGCCAGCCACCGCACCATCAACCCGACCGGCGTCGTGCCGAAAGGACCGGCGCAGGACTTCGATGCGGCGCATGATCGCGAGCGTTTGAGCGGGCGTGGGGTTTGGCAAGGCAACAAGCAATAACTCAGGAGAGCGATCACTCTTGAGATCGCCATCGCGGGCAAGCCTCGCTCCTACAGAAGAGATTTTCTGTGCAGGAGTGAGATTGCCCGCGATGCTGTTCAGACCTGCGACTGCGCGCCTTCGAACCAGGCGAGCTTCTCGCGAAGCTGCACCACTTCGCCGACGATCACCAGGGTCGGCGCATGCACTTCATGCTCCGCCACCAGCTTCGGCAGGTCCGCCAGGGTGCCGGTGAACACCCGCTGGTTGGAGGTCGTGCCCTGCTGGATCAAGGCGGCCGGCGTATCCGCCGAACGGCCATGCTGGATCAGTTGTTCGCAGATCACCGGCAGGCCCACCAGGCCCATGTAGAACACCAGGGTCTGTGCAGGCGCGACCAGGTCGGCCCAGGGCAGATCGGTGGTGCCATCCTTCAGGTGCCCGGTGACGAAACGCACGGACTGCGCGTAGTCACGGTGGGTCAGCGGAATCCCGGCATAGGCCGCGCAGCCGCTGGCCGCGGTAATCCCCGGCACCACCTGGAACGGAATGCCATGGGCCGCCAGCTCTTCGATCTCTTCGCCGCCACGGCCGAAGATGAACGGATCGCCGCCCTTCAGACGCAGCACGCGCTTGCCCTGCTTGGCCAGGTCCACCAGTTGCTGGTTGATCTGCTCCTGGGGCAAGGCATGATCGGCGCGGCGCTTGCCGACATACACCCGCTCGGCATCGCGCCGGCACAGCTCGAGAATCGCCGGTGCCACCAGACGGTCGTAGAGCACCACATCAGCTTGCTGCATCAGGCGCAGGGCACGGAAGGTCAGCAGGTCCGGATCGCCCGGCCCGGCCCCCACCAGATACACCTCGCCCGGCGCATGGGGCGCTTCGCCGGCGATCTTGGCCTGTAGCAAACGCTCGGCCTCATCGCCCTGCCCGGCCAGCTGCCGGTCGGCGATGGGGCCCTGGAACACGTCTTCCCAGAAAGCACGACGCTGCTGCACGTCCGGAAACAGGCCTTTGACCTGATTGCGAAAACGCGCGGCCAGGCCGGCCAGTTGACCGTAGGTCGAGGGAATCCAGGTTTCCAACTTGGCCCGGATCAGGCGCGCCAGCACCGGCGCATCGCCGCCACTGGAGACGGCGATCACCAACGGCGAACGGTCGACGATCGCCGGGAAGATCACGCTGCACAGGGCCGGCGCGTCCACCACGTTGACCGGCACACAGCGCCGATGAGCATCGGTGGAGACCTGGGCATTGAGCGGTTCGTCGTCGGTGGCGGCGATGATCAGCCCGCAGCCGTCCAGGTCCGCCTCGAGATAACCGCGCAATAGGCATTCGCCGCCGCTGGCCGTGACCAGCTCGCGCAACTGTGGCTCCACTTCAGGTGCAACTACCCGCAGCAGCGCACCGGCGTCGGCCAGCAGGCGGGATTTGCGCAAGGCAATCTCCCCGCCGCCGACCACCAACACACGACTGCCGCGCAGGTTATGAAACAGCGGCAGAAATTCCATTTAGCCGATGACCTCGAGGCCGCCCATGTAAGGCTTGAGCACCTCAGGCACACGGATCGAACCGTCGGCCTGCTGGTAGTTCTCCAGCACCGCCACCAGGGTACGACCGACCGCCAGGCCGGAACCGTTCAGGGTATGCACCAGCTCCGGCTTGCCGGTTTCCGGGTTGCGGAAGCGCGCCTGCATGCGACGGGCCTGGAAGTCGCCGCAGTTGGAGCACGACGAAATTTCGCGGTACTTGTCCTGGCTCGGGATCCACACTTCCAGGTCGTAGGTCTTGACCGCGCTGAAGCCCATGTCGCCGGTGCACAGCGCCAGGGTGCGGTAAGGCAGTTCCAGCAATTGCAGGACTTTCTCGGCGTTAGCGGTCAGGCCTTCCAGGGCTTCCATCGAGGTCGATGGCTCGACGATCTGGACCATCTCGACCTTGTCGAACTGGTGCTGACGGATCATGCCGCGGGTGTCGCGGCCCGACGAACCGGCTTCGCTGCGGAAGCACGGGGTGTGGGCGACGAACTTGATCGGCAGCTGCTTCGAATCGAGAATCTCGCCGGCCACGATATTGGTCAGCGACACTTCGGCGGTCGGGATCAGGTACAGATCGGCTTCGTTTTCGCGGCTGATCTTGAACAGGTCTTCTTCGAACTTCGGCAACTGGCCGGTACCCACCAACGCCGGCGCCTGCACCAGGTAAGGGGTGTAGGCCTCTTCGTAACCGTGCTCGCTGGTGTGCAGGTTGATCATGAACTGCGCCAGGGCGCGGTGCAGGCGGGCGATCGGTCCGCGCAGCAGGGCAAAACGCGCGCCCGACAGCTTGGCCGCGGTCTCGAAGTCCAGCCAGCCGTGTTTTTCGCCCAGGGCGACGTGGTCCAGGATCGGGAAGCCGAACGCCGTCGGCGTGCCCCAGCGGCGCACTTCGACGTTGCCCTCTTCGTCGTCGCCAACCGGCACCGACTCGTGAGGCAGGTTCGGGATGCCCTGCAGGATCGAGTCCAGCTCGGTCTGGATGCTTTCCAGCTCGACCTTGCCAGAAGTCAGCTCGTTCCCCATGCGCTCGACGTCAGCCATCAGCGGCGCGATGTCTTCGCCGCGCTGCTTGGCCTGACCGATGGACTTGGAGCGCGCGTTACGTTCGGCCTGCAGTTGTTCGGTGCGGGTCTGGACGGTCTTGCGCTGTTCTTCCAGCGCTTCGATGCGTGCTACATCCAGGGCAAAGCCACGGGATGCCAGGCGGTCCGCTACGTCCTGAAGGTTGCTACGTAACAGTTTGGAATCGAGCATGTCGGTCTCTCGTTTATCAAAGTTTGGTCAGGGACAGGCCGGCCCAGGTCGCGAGCAGCCCGCCGAATACGCTGATGGCCGCATAGCCCAGGGCCAGCGGTACCTGTCCGCTTTCCAGCAGACGCACCGTATCCAGTGAAAAGGATGAAAAAGTCGTCAGGCCGCCAAGGAAGCCCACCATCAACCCGGCGCGCACCTCGATGGGCACCTCCGGGCGTATCAGAAACAGGCCGTACAGCACGCCGATCAGCAGGCAGCCCACGATATTAACGGCCAGCGTCGCGGTATAGAAGTGCCGCGGCCAATTGGCGCTGATCCAATTGCCGGTGGCAAAGCGCAACAGGGTGCCGGCAATACCGCCCACCGAGACGGCAAGGATCAATGGGATCACGGTTTTCTCCGCTGCTTGGGGCTGGCCCGGTCAAGCTCCGCCAGATGCTTGAGCTTCTCGCCGATCTTCAACTCCAGGCCACGGGGCACCGGTTGATAGAACGGCTGCGGCTCCAGCGCCTCGGGAAAATAGTCTTCGCCGGCTGCGTAGGCATCCGGCTCATCGTGGGCATAACGGTACTCGTCGCCGTAGCCCAGCTGCTTCATCAATTTGGTCGGCGCATTGCGCAGGTGCAGCGGCACTTCCAGCGAACCATGTTCGGCGGCGCTACGCATGGCAGCCTTGAAGCCCATGTACACGGCGTTGCTTTTCGGCGCGCAGGCCAGGTAGGTGATGGCCTGGGCCACTGCCAGCTCGCCTTCGGGGCTGCCCAGCCGCTCCTGCACGTCCCAGGCGGCCAGGCACAGGCTCAGCGCCCGTGGATCGGCGTTGCCGATGTCTTCGCTGGCCATGCGCACCACGCGCCGCGCCAGGTACAACGGGTCGCAACCGCCGTCGAGCATCCGCGCGAACCAGTACAGGGCGCCGTCCGGGTTGGAACCACGGACCGACTTGTGCAGCGCCGATATCTGGTCGTAGAAGGCTTCGCCGCCCTTGTCGAAACGCCGACGGGTATCGCCCAGCAGGCTCTGCAGCAGCTCGACACCGATTTGCGTGCCGTCTTCGGCGAGATCGGAGGCGTTCTCCAGCAGGTTGAGCAGCCGCCGGCCATCGCCGTCCGCCGCCGCCAGGAGCATCTGGAAGCCTTCGTCGCTGAGGCTCAGTTGGCGCTTGCCCAGCCCGCGCTCTTCGCTCAACGCACGCTGCACCAGCTTGTGCAGCGCCGCCTCGTCGAGACTCTTGAGCACATACACCCGGGCCCGGGACAAGAGTGCGTTGTTCAGCTCGAAGGACGGGTTCTCGGTGGTCGCGCCGATGAAAATCAGGGTGCCGTCTTCGACATAGGGCAGGAAGGCATCCTGCTGGGACTTGTTGAAGCGGTGCACTTCGTCGACGAACAGGATGGTCCGGCGCCCGTACTGGGCCGCCTGTTGCTTGGCGATTTCCACCGCCTGGCGGATCTCCTTGACCCCGGCCAGTACAGCCGAGACCGTTTCGAAGTGCGCATCCGAGACTTTCGCCAGCAGCCGCGCCAGGGTGGTCTTGCCCACGCCCGGCGGCCCCCAGAAGATCATCGAGTGCAGGGCCCCCTGCTCCAGCGCTTCGCGCAGAGGCTTGCCGCGGGCGAGCACATGTTCCTGACCGACGTACTCGTCCAGGTTGGCCGGGCGCAAGCGCGCGGCCAGGGGTTGGGCGATCGGGTCACTGCGAAACAGATCCATGGCGGACGATTGAAACCTCTTGGCGTCGACTTATTCTTGAATCACGTCGGCACCCTTGGGGATGTCGAACTTGAACTTGGAGGCGGCGATCGGCTCGTTGGCCTTGACCCCAGTGAACAGGATATTGGTGCGCTGGCCAACGCTGTCGATCAGTTGCATGTCATTCACCAGGCCGTTGCGGAACGACAGGCGCAGGCTGTCGAACAGGGTGTCCTTGGTTTTCGGCTTGAGGATGAAGTCGACCACGCCACCGGCTTCCTTGGCGCTGATGTCGAAGCTTTCGCTGATTTTCGACACGTCACCCGACAGCAACAGGGCCGGGGTCTGGGTCAGGCGCTGGTCCAGGGTCTTGATGGTGACCTGCTCCAGGTCCGGGTCCCACAGGGAAACCTTCTTGCCGTCGGAGACCATCAGTTGCTCCTGCGGCGCATCGGTGTGCCAGTAGAACAGGCCCGGGCGCTTCAGCGCCATGTCGCCAGCGGTTTCCTGCAGCTGGGTGCCGCTGCCGTCGAGGGTCAGCTGCGAGAAGCGCGCGGTCAGGGTCTGGGACTTTTCGAGCAACTGGGTCAGGCGCGCCACGTCTTTCTGATCGGCATGGGCCGACAGCGTCGTTAAAGCCAGTACCGGTACCAGCAACATGCGGATAAGACGCATGGGAGTCCTCATTAGATTCGTGGAAAAAACCGGCGGCGCAGGGTCGCGCCGCCTGTGTCGGGTCATTGTTCAGTCGCGCATCGGACCCGGCGCTATCACTTCGCGAGAGCCGTTGGTGTTCATGGCGGTCACCACACCGGCCATTTCCATGGCTTCGATCATGCGGGCCGCACGGTTGTAGCCGATCTTGAGCTTGCGCTGAACCGCGGAAATCGACGCCCGGCGGCTCTCGAGGACGAACTGCACCGCTTCGTCGTACAGCGCGTCAGTCTCGGCGTCGTCACCGTCGCCACCGCCACCGCCGCCGTCGAAGCCGCTACCGGCCTCTTCGACACCGTTGAGGATGTCGTCGTTGTACTCCGGCGCGCCACGCAGTTTCCAGGCTTCCACCACCCGGTGCACTTCATCGTCGGAGACGAAGGCGCCATGGACACGGATCGGCAAGCTGGTACCCGGCGGCATGTAGAGCATGTCACCGTGGCCCAGCAGCTGTTCGGCGCCGCCCTGGTCGATGATGGTCCGGGAGTCGATCTTGCTCGATACCTGGAACGCCATGCGGGTCGGAATGTTGGCCTTGATCAGGCCGGTGATCACGTCCACCGACGGACGCTGGGTCGCCAGGATCAGGTGGATCCCCGCGGCACGGGCTTTCTGGGCGATCCGCGCGATCAGTTCTTCGACCTTCTTGCCGACGATCATCATCATGTCGGCGAATTCGTCGACCACCACGACGATGGTCGGCAGCTTGGTCAGCAGCGGCGCTTCGTCGTGGATGCTTTCGCGGTTGTACAGCGGGTCGGTCAACGGCGTACCGGCCTCGATCGCTTCTTTAACCTTGGCGTTGAAGCCCGACAGGTTACGCACGCCCATCTTCGCCATCAGCTTGTAGCGCCGCTCCATCTCGGCCACGCTCCAGCGCAGGGCGTTGGCGGCGTCCTTCATGTCGGTCACCACCGGGCACAGCAGATGCGGGATGCCTTCGTAGATTGACAGCTCGAGCATCTTCGGGTCGATCATGATCAGCTTGGCGTCTTCCGGGCCGGACTTGAACAGGATCGACAGGATCATCGCGTTCACACCCACCGACTTACCGGAACCGGTAGTACCGGCCACCAGCAGGTGAGGCATTTTCGCCAGGTCGGTGATGATCGGCTTGCCGCCGATATCGTGGCCCAGGGCCAGGGTGACCGGGGATTTGAAGTTGTCGTATTCCGGAGTCGACAGCACTTCGGAGAAGCGCACGATCTGCCGGTCTTCGTTGGGGATCTCGATACCCACGGTGGTCTTGCCGGGAATCACTTCCACTACCCGCACGCTGGTCACCGCCAGCGAACGCGCCAGGTCCTTGGCCAGGTTGGCGATACGGCTGACTTTCACACCGGCGGCCGGCTGAATTTCGTAGCGGGTAATCACCGGGCCCGGATGGATGGAGTCCACCGCCACCTCGACCCCGAACTCTTTGAGCTTGATCTCCAGCAAATGGCCGACGGCGGCCAGCGACTCGGGGGAATAGTTGAGCTGTTTCTTTTCCGCCGGATCGAGAATCGAAATAGGCGGCAAGGTGCCTTCGACCGCGCTGTCGATGAACAGCGGAACCTGTTTCTCTTTCTGCACGCGCTTGCTTGGCTCGGGCGCTTTTACCGGGGCCGGGGCGATCACCGGCGGGACCTGTTTCTCACGGTCGGACATGTGCTTGCTCAGGGCCTGCTCGCGCTCGATCAGGCGCTCCTTGACCTTGGCCTGCTCACGTTTGTCGGTCACGGTCGGGGCGACCACTTCGTCGACCCGGGCATCCACTTCGCGCAACTGGGCGACCAGTTGCTTGCGCTCGGTACGCGCAGCCCACCAGCGATTGGCGGCGCCCTGGAACAGCTCGAACAGGTCGAGGGTGATCTTGCCGGTCACGTCCATGACCTTGAACCAGGAAAGATCGGTAAAAACAGTCAGGCCGAACAGGAACAGCGCGATAAACATCAGGGTACTGCCCTGGATGTTCAGCGCGTTCTTGGCCAGGTCGCCCAGGCTTTCGCCCAGCGCCCCGCCCGCGCCGGCCGGCAGGCCGGTCGCCGCATGGAAATGGATATGCGCCAACGCGGCACCGGACAGCACCAGGAACACCAGGCCGATCAGGCGCCAGGAAAACAGCCAGCCACTCCACTGCCATGGCTCATGGCGTTGACGGAAGATCTGATAAGTCTTGATCGCCAATAACAACGGGAAGATATAGGCGAAGTAACCCAACACCATAAACAGGATATCGGCGCTGTAAGAACCGGCAGGACCACCGAAGTTCTGCACATCTTCGATCTTGCTGTTATGACTCCAGCCCGGATCGTCTTTGCCATATGTCAGCAATGCCATCATCAGGAACAGGCACAAGGCCCCAATGGCGATCAACGCACCTTCCTTGAGCCGGTAGTGCAAATGCTGGCGCCAGAGTGGGACTACTGTTTTAGGTGCTGCGGTGGATTTCTTCAAAACGCGTCTTTTCCTGCGCCATGGGCGCGTCCAACTGTTGATCGACTAAAAAATACTGCCCAATCCAGGCAGGTAAAAAAGTTGACGAGCGTAACTGGGGCTACTTTTAACATTCTGCCCACGCATTGCGAAACTGTAAGAGCTGCCGCGTGCAATGCCGATGTATTCCATATGGGCGTGCAAACCCGCATTGTACGGGTTTGTAAGCGCCGTGCCACGCTGCTCAATACTGGGTGTAGCATAAGTCAGGAACACTTTACGCAGTATTCAATTTGAGCATGCATTCTCTTTTGTGACAAAGGCTTATGAGGTGTTTTTATGACCGAAGCGAAGCATTCACGCCTGATCATCCTGGGCTCCGGCCCTGCCGGTTACAGCGCTGCCGTTTATGCCGCCCGCGCCAACCTCAAACCGACCGTCATCACCGGCCTGCAAGCCGGCGGTCAGTTGACCACCACCGTCGAGGTCGACAATTGGCCTGGCGATGTCGAAGGCCTGACCGGCCCGGTGCTGATGGAACGCATGCAAAAACACGCTGAACGCTTCGACACCGAGATCGTCTACGACCACATCCATACCGCGGAGTTGCAGCAGCGGCCCTTTATCCTCAAGGGCGACAGCGGCGTCTATAGCTGTGACGCGCTGATCATCGCCACCGGCGCATCGGCCCAGTACCTGGGCCTGCCCTCCGAAGAAGCCTTCGCTGGCAAGGGTGTATCCGCCTGCGCTACCTGCGACGGTTTTTTCTATCGCAATCAAGTAGTTGCCGTGGTCGGCGGCGGCAACACCGCCGTGGAGGAAGCCCTGTACCTCTCCAACATCGCCAAAGAGGTGCACCTGGTGCACCGGCGCGACAAGCTGCGCGCGGAGAAAATCCTCCAGGACAAGCTGTTCGACAAAGCCGCCAAGGGCAATATCCGCCTGCACTGGAACCAGAATCTCGACGAAGTGTTGGGCGATGCCAGCGGCGTCACCGGTGCCCGTCTGCGCGACAGCCAGACCGGAGAGACCAAGGAATTGGCGCTGGCCGGCGTCTTCATCGCCATTGGCCACAAGCCCAATACGGACCTGTTCAAGGGCCAGCTGGAAATGCACGACGGCTATCTACTGGTCAAAGGCGGCAGCGAAGGCGATGCCACCGCCACCGGCATCGAGGGCGTATTCGCCGCGGGCGATGTAGCCGACCACGTGTATCGCCAGGCCGTCACCTCCGCGGGCGCGGGCTGCATGGCGGCCCTGGATGCGGAGAAATTCCTCGACGACAACTGACCTCCCGACCTACGCTTGCAGGCCCGCCACCGCCCTCCCCTTCCGCAAGTCTGAATGCCATGCTGACCTGGTTACAACGCAACACCTTCGAGTTCCCCCCGCTAGAAAAGGCCCTGCGCGATCCCAACGGCCTTCTGGCCGCCGGCGGTGACCTGTCGGCCGACCGACTGATCCAAGCCTATCGCCACGGCTGCTTTCCCTGGTTTTCCGAAGGCCAGCCCATCCTCTGGTGGTCCCCCGACCCGCGTACCGTGTTATTTCCAGACGAACTGCACGTATCCCGCAGCCTGGGCAAACTACTGCGCCAGCAACGTTACCAGGTCACCTTCGACCAGGATTTCGCCGCTGTCATCCGCGCCTGCGCGGCGCCACGGGCCTATGCCGACGGCACCTGGATCACCGAATCGATGCAGAATGCCTACCTTGAGCTGCACAAGCGCGGCCATGCCCATTCGGTCGAAGTCTGGGATCAGGGGTCGTTGGTAGGCGGGCTGTATGGATTAGCAATGGGCCAGCTGTTTTTCGGCGAATCGATGTTCAGTCGGGCCGACAATGCGTCGAAATTCGGTTTCGTCACGCTGGTCCAACATTTACAGGCATGGGGTTTTGCCCTGATCGATTGCCAGATGCCCACCGACCACCTGCACAGCCTGGGCGCCCGCGCCATCCCGCGCCAGGAGTTCGCCAGCTATCTGCAGCGCCATCTGGACCAGCCCAGCCGCGCCATATGGGTTTCCTAGGCGGGTTTTGCCGGTGTGGCTTACACTTAATTCAAAGCTAATCCCGAGGGTTGATTCATGACCGAGTTGGCGCGTTTGAAGTTTTATGCCACTCAGCCCCACTCTTGCAGCTACCTGCCCGAAGAACAGGCGACCACACTGTTCCTCGACCCTAGCCAGCCCATGGATGTGCATGTCTACGCAGATCTGTCGGAAATGGGCTTTCGTCGCAGTGGCGACCATCTGTACCGGCCGCATTGCCAGAACTGCAATGCCTGTGTTCCGGCACGCATTCCTGCCGCGCAGTTTGTACCCAATCGTCAGCAAAAACGCATTCTCAAACGCAATGCCGACCTGAAGGTCCAGCCTGTCAAACCAGGGTTCAGCGAAGAGTATTTCGACCTTTACCAGCGTTATATCGAGCAACGCCACGCCGATGGCGACATGTACCCGCCCAGCCGCGATCAGTTCTCGACCTTTCTGGTTCGCGACTTGCCCTTCTCCAGGTTCTATGAGTTCCGCCTCGATGGGCGCCTGCTCGCCGTGGCCGTCACCGACCTGCTGCCCAATGGCCTTTCCGCGGTCTACACCTTCTACGAACCCGATGAAGAGCGCCGCAGCCTCGGTCGCTACGCCATTCTGTGGCAAATCGGCGAAGCCTTGCGCCTGGGTCTGGACGCGGTCTACCTCGGATACTGGATCAAGAACTGCAAAAAGATGAATTACAAGACCCAATATCGGCCCATTGAGCTGCTGATTAACCAGAGATGGGTCATCCTGAACTAGAAGCCCTTGGCTTGAACCCCACTTTTCGGGCACAATGCACGCCGCTTTTGCCTGGCGCAGTTGCACCGGGCCATTCATTGGACACCGAGGGCTTTACTGCATGTCGAAAGAAGACAGCTTCGAAATGGAAGGCACTGTCGTCGACACCCTGCCCAACACCATGTTTCGTGTGGAGTTGGAAAATGGGCACGTCGTAACCGCGCATATCTCCGGCAAGATGCGCAAGAACTACATTCGTATTCTTACCGGTGACAAAGTGCGCGTCGAACTGACGCCCTATGACTTGAGCAAAGGGCGCATCACTTACCGCGCTCGCTAAGCAAGTCAATACAAGACGCCCGGCCCACGCCGGGCGTTTTTGTTTGCCTGTGATTTACTCCGCTTGCCTACAGAACAGATATAAAAAAGGCGCCTTGCGGCGCCTTTTTTATTGCGGCCTATCAGGCCATTTCTGCGGTGGTCTCGAACTCGAAGGTCAGCTCGCCATCCTTGATGTCGATGTGCACCACACCGCCATGTTCGGCCAGTTCGCCAAAGAGTATCTCCTCCGCCAGCGGACGCTTGATCTTGTCCTGGATCAGGCGCGCCATAGGACGAGCGCCCATGGTCACGTCGTAACCACCTGCCGCCAGCCAGCTGCGGGCCGCATCGGTGACTTCCAACTGGACGCGCTTGTCCTCCAACTGCGCCTGCAGTTCGGTAAGGAACTTGTCCACCACGCTCTTGATGACCTCATGACTGAGGCGACCAAACTGGATAATGGTGTCCAGACGGTTACGGAATTCCGGCGTGAAGCTCTTCTTGATCACTTCCATGGCATCGGAAGAATGATCCTGATGAGTGAACCCGATGGAAGCCCGCGCCGCCGTTTCGGCACCTGCGTTGGTGGTCATGATCACGATCACGTTGCGGAAATCCGCCTTGCGCCCGTTGTTGTCGGTCAAGGTACCGTGGTCCATCACCTGCAGCAGCAGGTTGAAGACTTCCGGGTGTGCCTTCTCGATTTCATCGAGCAGCAGTACGCAGTGAGGCTGCTTGGTAATAGCTTCGGTCAGCAAACCGCCCTGGTCGAAACCGACATAACCCGGAGGCGCACCGATCAGACGCGAGACGGTGTGACGCTCCATGTACTCGGACATGTCGAAACGTACCAGCTCGATGCCCAGCGCCTTGGCCAACTGCCGCGCCGCCTCGGTCTTACCGACACCGGTAGGCCCGGCGAACAGGAACGAACCGACAGGCTTGTCTGGCGATTTCAGGCCGGCACGGGACAGCTTGATCGCGGTCGACAGCGAGTCGATCGCCGCATCCTGGCCGAACACTGTCAACTTCAGGTCGCGTTCGAGGTTACGCAGCAATTCCTTGTCGGAACTGGTGACGTGTTTCGGCGGAATCCGCGCGATTTTCGCCACGATATCCTCGACCTGAGCCACCTCGATGCGCTTGACGCGCTTGTCGGACGGCTGAAGACGCTGATAGGCGCCCGCCTCGTCGATCACGTCGATCGCCTTGTCGGGCATATGCCGGTCATTGATATAACGCGACGCCAGTTCGGCGGCGGCACGCAATGCCTCATCGCTGTACTCGATGCTGTGGTGCAGCTCGAAACGCCCCTTGAGGCCGCGCAGAATGCCGATGGTGTCTTCTACCGAAGGCTCGGATACATCGACCTTCTGGAAGCGGCGAGCCAGGGCCCGGTCCTTCTCGAAAATTCCACGGAATTCCTGGAAGGTGGTCGAACCGATGCAACGGATGTCGCCCGAGGAAAGCAGCGGCTTGAGCAGGTTCGAGGCATCCATTACCCCACCGGACGCCGCACCGGCGCCAATGATGGTGTGAATCTCGTCGATGAACAGGATCGCCTGCGGACGTTTCTTCAATTCGCCCAGCAACGCCTTGAAGCGCTTCTCGAAATCGCCGCGGTATTTGGTACCCGCCAGCAACGCACCGAGATCCAGGGAATACACCACGCTGTTGGCCAGCAGATCAGGCACCTGGCTGTCGACGATGCGCTTGGCCAGGCCTTCGGCGATCGCGGTTTTACCTACACCGGCCTCGCCTACCAGCAGCGGGTTGTTCTTGCGCCGGCGCGCGAGAATCTGCGCCACACGCTCGACTTCCTGCTCACGCCCCACCAACGGGTCGATACGCCCCTGACGCGCCAGTTCATTGAGGTTGCTGGCATAAGCATCCAGCGGATTACCTGAAGAGGAAGACTCACCGCCTTCATCGTCCTGCATATCCTGTTCACCTTCAGAATGATCGCCATGCCCGGGCACCTTGGAGATGCCATGGGCGATGTAGTTGACGACATCGATACGGGCAACGCTCTGCTGTTTCAGCAGGAACACTGCCTGACTCTCTTGCTCACTGAAGATCGCAACCAGCACATTGGCGCCAGTCACTTCGCGCTTGCCCGAGCTCTGCACATGGAAGACAGCACGCTGCAGTACACGCTGGAAGCCCAGGGTTGGCTGGGTTTCGCGATCCTCGTCATGCACAGGAATCAGCGGCGTGGTGGAGTCGATGAACTCCTGCAGGTCGTGCTTGAGTTTGTCGAGGTTTGCTCCGCAGGCACGCAAAACGGTGGCGGCGGCCTCATTATCCAAAAGAGCCAACAAGAGGTGCTCGACGGTCATGAACTCATGACGCTTCGAACGAGCCTCTTTGAAGGCGAGATTGAGGGTGACTTCGAGCTCGCGGTTTAACATAGCTTCACCTCATACCCAAGTGGTCGGCGTTAACCGTCCTTCTCGATTTCACAGAGTAGCGGATGCTGGCTTTCCCTGGCGTACTGGTTGACCTGCATGGCCTTGGTCTCGGCGATGTCGCGGGTAAACAATCCACATACTGCCCGTCCTTCTGTATGAACGGCCAGCATTACCTTGGTCGCCAGCTCGCGATTCAGGTTAAAAAACACCTCGAGCACTTCGACGACGAAATCCATCGGTGTGTAGTCATCATTGAACAAAACCACCTTGTACATCGGCGGAGCCTGCAACGCCGGCTTAGCTTCCTGTACAGCCAAGCCAGCGGAATCGTCGTCTTGGAAATCCGGGCGATCCTGATTGAATGTTAGTCGAATCTGGCTGATTGCATGCATGGAAAGAAAGGTTCGTTAGTTGTGCAAATACAGTGGTGGGGGCGCTCTGGGGGGATTTCAACTCCGACCGCCGGGTCACCTTGACTATCGGCAAAACGGTGTTACAACCAATAGAGCCCACATTGGGTAATAAAGGTCCGTACAGTCAATCCTATATTGCGGATTTCGGTACGGATTAACAGGATGATACTCCAGTGATGGAGTCTGTTGCAGAGGGATATGAGCATGGCAAGCGGCAAGGTCAAGTGGTTCAACAACGCCAAGGGTTATGGCTTCATTAATGAGGAGGGCAAGAGCGACGACCTTTTCGCCCATTACTCGGCCATCGAGATGGAAGGCTACAAAACCTTGAAAGCCGGACAGGCCGTGAGTTTTGAGATCACCCAAGGGCCCAAGGGCCTGCACGCGGTGAAGATCAACTCCATCAAGACCCAGAATGCCTCCGCCGCAGCCTCCCCCCAGCAGGAAACGGTCCTGAGCTGAAACACCTGTATCCAGATCCAACCCTAAAAAACAGTCATAAAAAAACGGCCGGTTCAATCATTTGAACCGGCCGCTTCGTTTGATGCGTACTGCTTACATGTGCGAGATCAGCGCATCGCCGAATGCCGACGATGACAACAGCGTGGCGCCTTCCATCAGGCGCTCGAAGTCGTAGGTCACGGTCTTGGCACCGATGGCGCCGTTGGTGCCCTTGATGATCAGGTCGGCCGCTTCGGTCCAGCCCATATGACGCAGCATCATTTCCGCGGAGAGGATCAGCGAACCCGGGTTCACCTGGTCCTTGCCCGCGTACTTCGGCGCCGTACCGTGGGTCGCCTCGAACATGGCCACGGTGTCGGACAGGTTGGCACCCGGAGCGATACCGATCCCGCCTACTTCAGCCGCCAGTGCGTCGGACAGGTAGTCACCGTTCAGGTTGAGGGTCGCGATCACGTCATATTCGGCCGGACGCAGCAGGATCTGCTGGAGCATCGCATCGGCGATGGCGTCCTTGACGATCACGTTCTTGCCGGTTTTCGGGTTCTTGAACTGCATCCACGGGCCGCCATCGAGCAGCGTCGCGCCAAATTCTTCCGCCGCCACTTCATAGGCCCACTCTTTGAAGGCACCTTCGGTGAACTTCATGATGTTGCCTTTATGCACAATGGTCAGCGAATCGCGATCGTTGTCGACCACATATTGCAGCGCCTTGCGCGCCAGACGCTTGGTGCCCTGCAGGGAAACCGGCTTGACGCCGATACCGCAGTTTTCGTCGAAACGGATCTTGGTGACACCCATTTCTTCTTTGAGGAACTTGATGACCTTGGTGGCTTCGGCGGAGCCGGCCTTCCATTCGATACCGGCGTAAATGTCTTCCGAGTTCTCACGGAAAATGGTCATGTCGACATCGCCAGGCTTCTTCACCGGGCTCGGCACGCCTTCGAACCAGCGCACCGGACGCAGGCACACATACAGGTCAAGCTGCTGACGCAGGGCCACGTTCAGGGAACGGATACCGCCACCTACCGGAGTGGTCAGCGGGCCCTTGATGGAAACCACGTAATCCTTGACTGCGTCCAGAGTCTCCTGAGGGAGCCAGGTGTCCTGGTCGTACACTTGAGTTGCTTTCTCGCCGGCATAGACTTCCATCCAGGAGATTTTGCGCTCGCCGCCGTAGGCCTTCTTAACAGCAGCATCGACAACCTTGATCATGACCGGGCTGATATCAACGCCAATACCATCGCCTTCGATGAAGGGGATGATCGGGTTGTTAGGAACATTGAGAGAATGGTCTGCGTTGACGGTGATTTTGTCGCCGACTGCTGGAACCTGAATCTTCTTGTATCCCATGCTGAACTCCGTTGTGTGGATTGAACATCTGGCTGCGTTCGAGCGTACCCCAGTTGAATCTGGACGGGAACCTCATGTTCCACTCATATGCCGTGAAGGCTGCGCAGTTCGTGGCCTACAAGCCTGAAAGCAAAGGGAAAAGCGCCAAACTTGAGCACTTTGGAGGACTCTACGCCGCCGCCCCGCCTGCGACCTTTAGACCAATGGACGAGATCGGTTGCATATGAACCGTCGGCGTTTTGCCAGCTACCTATGTATAATGCCGCCGCTGACCACAGAGTCACGACGGCTGAGCGCTCTGCTACTGGAAAAAAGGAGCCGAGACTTTCCGCCCAAAGCCGGGTTGTTACCGCAGCCCACCCGCTTGACGCTCGACTGATGCACCCAACATCACCGCGAAGAAACCTCGATATTCGGTTCATGGATGACTTTGAACAAACGCGCTTACCCGGCGCCCCTCGAGTTTCTGCGCACGCTTTAGCAAAGAAGAGAGTTAATCCGAATATGCCCACCCGCTCGAAGATCATCTATACCTTCACCGACGAAGCCCCCGCCCTCGCCACCTACTCGCTGCTACCTATCGTCGAAGCCTTCACCGCTTCCGCTGATATTGCCGTGGAAACCCGCGACATCTCTCTCGCAGGGCGTATTCTTGCCAGCTTCCCGGAGCTGCTGGGCGACAAAGCCGTACCGGACCACCTGGCCGAGCTGGGCGACCTGGCTGTAACCCCTGAAGCCAACATCATCAAGCTGCCGAACATCAGTGCTTCGGTACCGCAGCTTCAGGCCGCGATCAAAGAGCTGCAAGCCAAGGGCTACGCCCTGCCGGACTACCCGGAAACCGTGACCAGCGACGCCGACAAAGACGCCAAGGCGCGCTACGACAAGGTCAAGGGCAGCGCCGTGAACCCGGTCCTGCGTGAAGGCAACTCCGACCGCCGCGCCCCGCTGTCGGTCAAGAACTACGCGCGCAAGCACCCACACAAAATGGGCGCCTGGGCCAAAGACTCCAAGTCCCACGTTGCTCACATGAGCCAGGGCGATTTCTACGGTAGCGAAAAAGCCGCCCTGATCGACGCCCAGGACACCGTGAAGATCGAGCTGATCGCTCAAGACGGTAGCGCTACCGTCCTGAAGGAAAAAACCGCCGTACAAGCCGGCGAGATCCTCGATTGCGCAGTCATGAGCAAAAAGGCCCTGCGTGCTTTCGTTGCCGCCGAGATCGAAGACGCCAAGAAGCAAGGCGTACTGCTGTCGGTGCACCTGAAAGCCACCATGATGAAGGTTTCCGACCCGATCATGTTCGGCCAGATCGTTGCCGAGTTCTATCAGGACGCCCTGAGCAAGCACGCCGACGTGCTGAGCCAGATCGGCTTCAACCTGAACAACGGCATCGGCGACCTGTACGCCCGCATCAAGGCCCTGCCCGCGGAACAGCAAGCGCAGATCGAAGCCGACATCCAGGCCGTCTACGCCGTGCGCCCTGCCCTGGCCATGGTCAACTCCGACAAAGGCATCACCAACCTGCACGTGCCGAGCGACGTGATCGTCGACGCCTCGATGCCGGCCATGATCCGTGACTCCGGCAAGATGTGGGGCACCGACGGCCAGCTGCACGACACCAAGGCCCTGATCCCGGATCGCTGCTACGCCACCATCTACCAAGCGGTGATCGAAGATTGCAAGTCCAACGGCGCCTTCGACCCGACCACCATGGGCAGCGTGCCAAACGTTGGCCTGATGGCGAAGAAAGCCGAAGAGTACGGTTCCCACGACAAGACCTTCCAGATCAAGGCTGACGGCGTCGTACGCGTCACCGACAGCAAGGGCAACCTGCTGCTGGAACAGGCCGTCGAAGCCGGCGACATCTTCCGCATGTGCCAGACCAAGGACGCGCCGATCCAGGATTGGGTCAAACTGGCCGTCAACCGCGCTCGCGCAAGCAGCACTCCAGCGATTTTCTGGCTGGACCCGATGCGCGCCCACGACGGTGTGATGATCGAGAAGGTTCAGGCTTACCTGAAGGATCACGACACTGCTGGCCTGGACATCCGCGTGATGTCGCCAGTCGATGCCATGAAGTTCACCCTGGCCCGCACCCGCGAAGGCAAGGACACCATCTCCGTCACCGGCAACGTGCTGCGCGACTACCTGACCGACCTGTTCCCGATCATGGAACTGGGCACCAGCGCCAAGATGCTGTCGATCGTGCCGCTGATGAACGGTGGCGGTCTGTTCGAAACCGGCGCCGGCGGTTCGGCTCCGAAGCACGTGCAGCAGTTGCTGGAAGAGAACTTCCTGCGCTGGGATTCCCTGGGTGAGTTCCTGGCCCTGGCCGCCTCCCTGGAGCACCTGGGCAACACCTACAACAACCCGAAAGCGCTGGTATTGGCCAAGACTCTCGACCAGGCAACCGGTCAGTTCCTGGACAACAACAAGTCGCCATCGCGCAAAGTCGGCAACATCGACAACCGCGGCAGTCACTTCTACCTGGCGCTGTACTGGGCCCAGGCCCTGGCCGCCCAGACCGAAGATACCGCCCTGCAAGCGCAGTTCAGCACCCTGGCCAAGACCCTGACCGAGAACGAAGCGACTATCGTCGCCGAGCTCAACGGCGTTCAAGGCAAGCCAGTGGACATCGGCGGCTACTACAGCGCCAACCCTGAGCTGGTGAGCAAGGCCATGCGCCCAAGCGCCACCCTCAACGCGGCTATCGCTGCGCTGGTTTAAGCTACACCGCTGTAATGCAAACCCCGGCCAGGTGCCGGGGTTTGTGCTTTTTGGACAACACCTTCCCTGTAGGAGCGAAGCTTGCTCGCGATGAAAGCAGCGCGTTTCGCCTGACTCACCGCAGCGACCCTGTCGCGAGCAAGCTTCACCCCTACAGAACTGGCGTTCGTTTTATGATGAGCCCCCACTCAAGACAGAGCTTTATATATGGAATGGCAACCCCACATCACCGTCGCCACCATCGTTGAGGATCAGGGACGTTTTCTGTTCGTCGAAGAGTTCCAAGGCGACCAGGCGGTGTTCAACCAGCCCGCCGGGCACCTGGACCCAGACGAAAGCCTACTCCAGGCCGCCATTCGCGAAACCCTGGAAGAAACCGGCTGGGACATCGAGTTGACCGGCGTGGTCGGCATCTACCTGTATACCGCCCCCAGCAATGGCGTGACCTACCAGCGCGTCTGCTTTGCCGGCAAACCGCTCAGGCACCACCCCGATTACCCACTGGACGACGGCATCATCGGTCCGCGCTGGCTGAGCCGCGACGAACTGCTGGCCTTGCGCCCGCAATGGCGCAGCGAGCTGATCATCCGTTGCGTCGACGACTATCTGGGCGGGCGACTGCACAGCCTCGAGCTGATCCGTCCGTCGCTTTAACCGCAGTTTTAGCCTTGCAGGCCTCAGCCTGTTAGAATCGCGTCCTTTTTCAAGACACCCGTTGAATTCCTATGCGTGATCCAGCCCCTTCTGACACCCAAAAGAAGCGCGTCATCGTCGGCATGTCCGGCGGCGTGGACTCTTCCGTTTCCGCCCTCCTGCTGATGGAGCAGGGTTACCAGGTGGAAGGCCTGTTCATGAAGAACTGGGAGGAAGACGACGGAACCGAGTACTGCACCGCCATGGACGACCTCGCGGACGCCCAGGCCGTGTGCGACAAGATCGGCATCAAGCTGCACACCGCCAACTTCGCCGCCGAGTACTGGGACAATGTGTTCGAGCACTTCCTGGCCGAATACAAGGCCGGCCGCACGCCGAACCCGGACATCCTGTGCAACCGTGAAATCAAGTTCAAGGCGTTCCTCGACTACGCCATGATGCTTGGCGCCGACCTGATCGCCACCGGCCACTATGTGCGCCGCCGCGACATCGACGGGCGCACCGAACTGCTCAAGGGCCTGGATCCGAACAAGGACCAGAGTTATTTCCTGCACGCCGTCGGCGGCGAACAGATCGCCAAGACCCTGTTCCCGGTCGGCGAGCTGGAAAAGCCCGAAGTCCGCGCGATCGCCGAGAAACACGGCCTGGCCACCGCCAAGAAAAAGGACTCCACCGGTATCTGCTTTATCGGTGAGCGACGCTTCAGCGACTTCCTCAAGCAATACCTGCCGGCCCAGCCCGGCGAGATCAAGACCACCGAAGGTGAAGTGATCGGCCGCCACCACGGCCTGATGTACCACACCATCGGCCAGCGCCAGGGCCTGGGCATCGGCGGCCTCAAGGACGCCGGCGATGAGCCGTGGTACGTGCTGATCAAGGACCTGGAGCACAACGAGCTGATCGTTGGCCAGGGCAACGATCACCCGTGGCTGTTCTCCCGCGCCCTGCTCGCCTCCGACATCTATTGGGTCAACCCGATCGACCTGAGCCAACCGCGCCGCCTCACCGCGAAAGTGCGCTACCGCCAGAGCGACCAGCCTTGCACCCTGGAAAAGACCGCCAACGGCTACCGCGCCACCTTCGATGACCCGCAACGCGCGGTCACCCCCGGCCAATCCGTAGTCTTCTATGACGGCGAAATCTGCCTGGGCGGTGGCGTGATCGAAGTCGCAGAGCCCTGGAGCAGCAAGGCATGAGCCCGACCCAGGAACAACTGACGGCACTGGGCGGCGTGTTTCTCGCCGCCGTCCTGGTGGACAAGATCGCCAAGACCGGCCAGGTCACCGAAGCGGCCTTGAGCTGCATGCTCGGCAGCCTGCTGATCCGCGACCCGAAAGACACCCTGGAAGTCTACGGTGGCGACGACATCAACCTGCGTGAGGGTTATCGCGCCCTGATCGGCGCCCTGGAACGCGACCCCAGCACCCTGCAGCGCGAGCCGCTGCGCTACGCCCTGTCGATGCTCGGTCTCGAGCGCCAGCTGGCCAAGCGCGACGACCTGCTGGAAATCATCGGCAAGCGCCTGCCGCAGATTCAGTCCCAGGTCGAACACTTCGGCCCGGCCCACGAAAACGTGATTGCCGCCTGCGGCTCGCTGTATCAGGACACCCTGAGCACCCTGCGCCAGCGGATCCAGGTGCATGGCGACATGCGCAACCTGCAGCAGCCGAGCAACGCCTCGAAGATCCGCGCCCTGCTGTTGGCCGGCATCCGTTCGGCGCGCCTGTGGCGCCAGCTGGGTGGCCATCGCTGGCAGCTGGTGATCAGCCGCCGCAAATTGCTCAAAGAGCTTTATCCGCTGATGCGCAGCAGCTGAACTGCGCCCGCAAGACCTTTTGTAGTCAGTAACGCGTAAGACGCTGGTCAGTTGGCAACGGACCGGCGGATATTTTCATGTATGATACGCGCCCCATTTCGTTGCCCGACTGTCCGAGAACACCCCATGCAGCTCTCTTCGCTCACTGCGGTTTCCCCTGTTGACGGCCGCTACGCCGGCAAAACCCAGGCCCTGCGCCCCATTTTCAGCGAATACGGCCTGATCCGTGCTCGCGTCCTGGTCGAAGTGCGCTGGCTCCAGCGCCTGGCCGCCCATTCCGCCATCAGCGAAGTGCCAGCGTTTTCCGCCGAGGCCAACGCCGTGCTGAACGCCCTGGCGGAAAACTTCTCTCTGGAGCACGCCGAGCGTGTCAAAGAGATCGAACGCACCACCAACCACGACGTCAAGGCCATCGAGTACCTGCTCAAGGAACAGGCCGCCAAGCTGCCTGAACTGGCCAACGTCAGCGAGTTCATCCACTTCGCCTGCACCAGCGAGGACATCAACAACCTGTCCCACGCCCTGATGCTGCGCGAAGGCCGCGACGAGGTGATGCTGCCGCTGATGCGCCAGACCGCCGGGGCTATCCGCGAACTGGCTCTGCGCTTCGCCGACGTGCCAATGCTGTCGCGCACCCACGGTCAGCCGGCCTCGCCGACCACCCTGGGCAAAGAGCTGGCGAACGTGGTGTACCGCCTGGAGCGCCAGATCGCTCAGGTCGCCGCCGTGCCGCTGCTGGGCAAGATCAACGGCGCCGTGGGCAACTACAACGCGCACCTGTCGGCCTACCCGGAAATCGACTGGGAAGCCAACGCCCGCGCCTTCATCGAAGACGAGCTGGGCCTGAGCCTCAACCCGTACACCACGCAGATCGAGCCGCACGACTACATCGCCGAGCTGTTCGACGCCATCGCGCGCTTCAACACCATCCTGATCGACTTCGATCGCGATATCTGGGGCTACATCTCCCTGGGCTACTTCAAGCAGCGCACCATCGCCGGCGAAATCGGTTCCTCGACCATGCCGCACAAGGTCAACCCGATCGACTTCGAAAACTCCGAAGGCAACCTGGGCATCGCCAACGCGCTGTTCCAGCACCTAGCGAGCAAACTGCCGATCTCCCGCTGGCAGCGCGACCTGACCGACTCCACCGTCCTGCGTAACCTGGGCGTCGGTTTCGCCCACAGCGTGATCGCTTACGAAGCCAGCCTCAAAGGCATCAGCAAGCTGGAGCTCAACGCCCAGAAGATCGCCGAAGACCTGGACGCCTGCTGGGAAGTCCTGGCCGAGCCGATCCAGACCGTGATGCGTCGCTACAACATCGAAAACCCGTACGAAAAACTCAAGGAACTGACTCGCGGCAAGGGCATCAGCCCTGAAGCGCTGCAGACCTTCATCGACGCGTTGGAAATGCCTGAAGCCGCCAAGGCCGAGCTGAAAAAGCTCACCCCGGCCAGCTACATCGGCAATGCCGTGGCCCAAGCCAAACGCATCTGATCGATGGCAAGACCTTTGACGCCCGGCAGCGCCGGGCGTTTTTATTCCCGTATGAAAAGTGCATTTTTTCAATAGGTTACACATGAATCCTGACATTCCTCTTCAACTTTTGGGCGGCATCAGCGCACGGGAATTCCTGCGTGACTACTGGCAGAAAAAACCCCTGCTGATCCGTCAGGCCCTGCCCGACTTCGAAAGCCCGATCGACGCCGACGAACTGGCCGGCCTGGCGCTGGAAGAAGAGGTCGAGTCGCGCCTGGTCATCGAGCACGGCGAACGCCCCTGGGAACTGCGCCGCGGCCCGTTCGCCGAAGACGAGTTCAGCAAGCTGCCGGAGCGTGACTGGACCCTGCTGGTCCAGGCCGTCGACCAGTTCGTGCCGGAAGTCGCCGAACTGCTGGAGCATTTCCGCTTCCTGCCGAGCTGGCGCATCGACGACGTGATGATCAGCTTCGCCGCTCCCGGCGGTAACGTCGGTCCGCACTTCGACAACTACGATGTGTTCCTGCTGCAAGGCCACGGCAAGCGCAACTGGAAGATCGGCCAGATGTGCGACGCCGAGAGCCCACTGCTGCAGCACGCTGACCTGCGCATCCTCGCCGAATTCGAAGAAACCGAAAGCTGGGTCCTGGAACCCGGCGACATGCTCTACCTGCCACCGCGCCTGGCCCACTACGGCGTTGCAGTGAACGACTGCATGACCTACTCGGTGGGCTTCCGCGCCCCGAGCGCCGCCGAAGTACTGACCCACTTCACCGACTTCCTCAGCCAGTACCTGCCGGACGAAGACCGCTATACCGACGCCGACGTGCAACCTGTCAGCGATCCGCACCAGATCCAGCACGACGCCCTCGACCGCCTCAAGGGCCTGCTGGCCGAGCACATGAGCGACGAGCGCATGCTGCTGACCTGGTTCGGCCAGTTCATGACCGAGCCGCGCTACCCGGAACTGGTGGTCGGCCCCGAGCTGGAAGAAGAAGACCTGCTCGGCAGCCTCGAACAGGGCGCCATACTGATCCGCAACCCGAGCGCGCGCCTGGCCTGGTCCGAAGTCGACGACGACCTGCTGCTGTTCGCCAGCGGCCAGAGCCGTTATCTGCCGGGCAAGCTGCGTGAACTGCTGAAGATGATTTGCGCCGCCGACGCGCTGCACCTCGACAACCTCGGCCCATGGCTGGCGGACGACGATGGACGCGGCCTGCTGTGCGAACTGGTCAAGCAAGGAAGCCTGGGATTTGCCGATGAATAAGATTCGCGTACGTGTCGCAGACTGGCAAAAGGATAACGCCGAGATCCGGCGCATTCGTGAAGCGGTGTTCATCATCGAGCAATCCGTCCCGCCCGAACTGGAGTGGGACGCCGACGACGACAGCGCGGTGCATTTCCTCGCGCTCGAAGGCGACTTTCCGATCGGTACCGCCCGCCTGCTGCCCGACGGGCAGGTTGGCCGGGTATCGGTCCTCAAGGACTGGCGCGGCCTGAAGGTCGGCGACGCGCTGATGCAGGCAGTGATCGGCGAAGCCGAGAAACGTGGCCTCAGGCAGCTGATGCTCAGCGCCCAGGTTCAGGCTACCGCCTTCTATGAGCGCCTGGGCTTCAGCATCGTCAGCGAGGAATTCCTGGAAGCAGGCATCCCTCACGTCGACATGGTCCGCGGCAACGCCTGAGCAAGCCCTGCGCAGCAGCGAGCCTGCTGGCGATATCCTGCCAGACGTCACAAAACGCCCCGCCCTCCCCGGATCCAGCAAGCTAAGCTGGCTCCTTGGAGGCCGGGGCGTTTTGCTATCGGCGATTCAACTTGCCCCACCGCGAGCCGACAAACTGTCAAACTCAAGGCTTCCACCCCTAGCGGAGATAACGGACATGTCCCTACGCACCCTGCTCACGACGCTGCTGCTGACTGCAAGCTTTTCAGTCACGGCCGCGACCGAGATCGTGCCCCTGAACAACCGCACCAGCGCCGACCTGCTGCCCGTCGCGCAGAACTTCCTCGGCAAGGAAGGCCGGGTCAGCGCCTACGGCAACCAGCTGATCGTCAATGCGGAACCGGAGAAGATCGAAGAACTGCGCGCCTTCATCGCGCAACTGGATACTGCCGCCAAACGCCTGCTGATCACGGTCGACACCAACGAAAACAACACCCAGAACAATCAGGGTTATTCGGTCAACGGCGCGCCGCAAACCCGCATCATCACCCGCAGCACCGTCAGCCGCGATGGCGGCATACAGCAGATCCAGGCCAGCGAAGGCATACCGGCCCTGATCCAGGTTGGCCAGAGCGTGCCGCTGACCACCACCCAGACCGATCCTTACGGTCGCCTGCAGAACCAGACCCAGTATCGCAACGTCACCCAGGGCTTCTACGTCACGGCCAGCGTCACCGGCGAAACCGTTCACCTGAGCATCAGTACCAACCGTGACCGCATGAGCCAGGAACGTCCCGATGTAGTGAATGTGCAAAGTACCGACACAACTGTCAGCGGCCGTCTTGGCGAGTGGATCACCCTGGCCGGCGTCAATCGCCAGAACCAGGCCGACAAACAGGCTGAAACCCGCAGCTACTCGACTCAGGGCCGGGATGACATGACCTTGCGAGTGAAAGTCGACGCCTTGGACTAAAGCACCGAAAACTGACTGATTAGTCGTATTAGACCAAAGATGTAGTGTTATAAAAAAAGCACTACAAAACGTTTGACGAGGCAAAAAACCGAAGGCATGATGGCCTCGCTCCCGCTAATCAGGGGCCCTGGCAAGGGCCTTCGGATCGCTGCTCTAACCTACCCACCTGAGCCGATTCGTGTCTGTACCGCCCACAAGGTGTGTTTGACGAGATTGCGACTGGAACGAGGTTGTCCCGAGGGACGGAAGCTAATTAGGTAGATCGGCAACACACTGATGGTTCGTATGAAGGCCCACGACGCCCGAATGCGCCCGACAGCTGGCCCTCACCTGCTCACTTTCCCCTTGAGCCCATCGTTCAACCGTCGCCATCGCGTCATACCCGACTTGACCGCCTAAGCTTCTGGTCAGCGAGCAGCCAACTACGCACCCTTTGACCTGCGTATCTGGCGAGTCGGAATTTTCCGCCCAAGAACGACTTTTCACACAAGACGCGACGAGGTTTATCTCCATGGCACTGACACGCGAACAGCAAATTGCAGCCCTTGAAAAAGACTGGGCTGAAAACCCGCGCTGGAAAGGCGTGACTCGCACTTATTCCGCTGCCGACGTTGTCCGTCTGCGTGGCTCGGTTCAACCTGAGCACACCCTGGCACGCATGGGCGCCGAGAAGCTCTGGAACCTGGTGACCCAGGGTGCCAAACCGTCCTTCCGTCCTGAGAAAGATTTCGTCAACTGCATGGGCGCCCTGACCGGCGGCCAGGCTGTACAGCAAGTCAAAGCCGGCATCCAGGCGATCTACCTGTCGGGCTGGCAGGTTGCTGCGGACAACAACTCCGCCGAATCGATGTACCCGGACCAGTCACTGTACCCGGTGGACTCCGTTCCAACCGTGGTCAAGCGCATCAACAACTCGTTCCGTCGTGCCGACCAGATCCAGTGGAAAGCCGGCAAGAACCCGGGCGACGAAGGCTACATCGACTACTTCGCGCCGATCGTGGCTGATGCCGAAGCCGGTTTCGGCGGCGTGCTGAACGCCTACGAGCTGATGAAGAGCATGATCGAAGCAGGCGCCGCAGGCGTTCACTTCGAAGACCAACTGGCTTCGGTGAAGAAGTGCGGCCACATGGGCGGCAAGGTACTGGTTCCGACCCAGGAAGCCGTACAGAAGCTGACCGCTGCCCGTCTGGCGGCCGACGTTGCCGGCGTACCGACCATCATCCTGGCCCGTACCGACGCCAACGCCGCCGACCTGCTGACTTCCGACTGCGACCCGTACGACCAGCCGTTCGTGACTGGCACCCGTACCCAGGAAGGCTTCTATAAAGTGCGCGCCGGCCTCGACCAGGCCATCGCTCGCGGCCTGGCCTACGCACCGTACGCCGACCTGATCTGGTGCGAAACCGCCAAGCCGGACCTGGACGAAGCCCGTCGCTTCGCCGAAGCGATCAAGAAGGAATACCCGGACCAGATCCTGTCGTACAACTGCTCGCCTTCCTTCAACTGGAAGAAGAACCTGGACGACGCGACCATCGCCAAGTTCCAGCGCGAACTGTCCGCCATGGGCTACAAGCACCAGTTCATCACCCTGGCCGGCATTCACAACATGTGGCACAGCATGTTCAACCTGGCGCACGACTACGCCCGCAACGACATGACCGCCTACGTGAAGCTGCAGGAGCAGGAATTCGCTGACGCTGCCAAGGGTTACACCTTCGTGGCTCACCAGCAGGAAGTGGGCACCGGCTACTTCGACGACATGACCACCGTGATCCAGGGCGGCTCGTCCTCGGTTACCGCGCTGACCGGCTCCACCGAAGAAGAACAGTTCCACTGATTCGACTTCGCGCTGAAAAACGGCCATTGCAGACCCGGTAAAAGCTAACTGCAGTGCCGCACATCTGACGCCCCGACTGGTTCGGGGCGTTTTTTTTGCCTGCGGTTTTTGCCAGCACGTCACCCAGCCCCCAAGCTCCGGCAGGAACGAGCCTGCTCGCGACAACGTCAGCCCGGACACCTGCCAATCGGGCAAAACATTGATCCAGAGCGGTATGCGCGGAGGAAAAAGCGGGTAAAAGGGGCTCGCTCGCAACTTGCAGTAACGAGCATATAAAAGACAACTTAGCGGCTCTTC